>CAMCSM010000018.1 GCA_945877805.1 Methylacidiphilum caldifontis
CTGTGCCTCATCGGACGGGGAAAAGGCTCGTAAAACGAGAAGATCTCTCCGCTGGAAGCGGAAATAATTTTGGTACGGAGGGAGGAGGGGGTACAACTGCAGCCCCGACCTGTCGGGGCTGCCCCTCCAGTTCTAATGCAAGAAATGGGTTAATATCCTAAGATGGACGCGGCATCGAATGACTAATCCAAATTTTGGGAGTCGAATCAGAATCCATATCGTTCCTCGGCTATTTCTTCTTCATCCAACGAGGACTATCCGAGAAATAAATATAGGCATCCTCTTGTGAGGCGAGCTTAGGAGGAAGTCCTGTTGTCACTCCCCATGGAAAATTCGCTGGCATCCCTGAGCGAGTTAAAATCTTTTCATAATCGACCAATAAGGGGGACTTCAGATCGCTGATCTTTTGATCTAAAGAGATCGGGCTAATCAATACTGCTGAAATCGGGGTGGTATAATCATGGATCTTATACAAATCCTTAATATTTACAGGAAGCCACAACGAGATCCGACCTCCATACCAAGCGGTCGCCCAAGGCATATCGGTAGCAATCACTTCATTTGGCTCACTCCACTCGGAGGAAATCTTGATGATGAGCGGGTAGTAGGGAGGAAAACGGACGGGAGGCTCTTTGGGAGGGGCTATGGTCAAAAGATAAGGAATCGCATTTAAGAAAATAAAGAGCCCGATGATCGCTTTTCCAATGGAGGGATGAGGAAGTTCGATCCGATCAAGTAAGATATAGAAAAATGCCGTGCCACAAATAATCAACAGCGGCAGAAGAAAAATAGCCATATTCCAGACGCTCGTTTGCGTCGGAAAGGGACTGACAAAGGAGCCCCCCAGAATTAAAAACGGGAGAAGAATGAAAATTCCATATTGAAAAATCCGTGCACGTTGACGTCGAAAAACGTGAAATACAGCAGCGAACCCAAGAATCGCAGCAAAGCTTCCTCCCCAGATCCCTTGTAAATTTTGCGTCGTATGACTCGCTGCCTGGACCATATGCACAACCACCATTTTTAAATAGGAAAAGGTTTGCTCCGATTGCAGCATCCGAAGTTCTGTATCGGCCATACTATTACTACTCCCCCACCCCCCCATCACACTTCCACTCAACATCTGATTTCGAATGAGATACGGAATGATCAAGAGAGCAAAAGCCCCTCCGTAGATAAACAGAATCCAAAGTCTCTGTCGAAAAGCGATCGCTGAAAGTAAAAGCATCGGAATCAAAATCCAAATTAATGAGAGGCGAGTCAAAACAGTAAGGCCTAATAGGAAGCCAGATAATGCCATCATCGCAATCAATTCCCATAAATTATCTTTTTCTTGAGCCATCATCCCTTCGTTGAAAAAAAGCCAAGAGGCAGTCAAGAGAAGAAGGACGAAAGAGGTTGAAAGGCCTGATATTGAAAAACTCCAGATCAAATTAGAAACTAAAAACAGACCTGCCGATAAGATCCCCACACGCCCATCAAATAAACGTGTCCCTAAAATTAAAATTAAAAATCCGGTGAGATAGGTGCAAATCACATTAAAAAAACAGATCACCCATTCTGCTCGAAAAGGGGAATCTCGGAGATCGGCCTCACTCACCTCATAAGGTTTCCCAGTCACTCGAAAGAGAGCTCCCAAAAGATAGGGGTACAGAGGGGCCTGATAAATTTCAGGAAAAGAGTCCAATTTATTTTCGCTCTTACTTTTTATTTTTTCTTCAAAGATCGTCATTGCTTGAGGACGAATCCAATGCGTTGTAAATCCCTTTCCCTCCGCAATCTGCCTTCCCACCTGCGCGGCATCCATCGCCTCTCTCTCTTTAAAACCGTGAAACTCCGAAACAAGATACCACAGCGACAGGGTCCCGATCAGCATCGCCATCAGCAGCTTGTTCATCCAGGCTTTGCCTTTGCCTAATTCAAATGAATATAAAAGCTCGTGTAGTGTCATGATTCCTCAATTTTATAGTCGTTTAGTTTTCGATGCAATGTTCTTCGGCTAATTCCTAATTTTGTCGCAGCCTCCGTCTTATTGCCATGACTTGACCGGAGTGCTACTAAAATCATCTTTTTCTCCATCTCCTCTAAATTAAGACTCTCAGGACTAAAACTCGATAAACTCTTCAAATTCACCGGGGCCGCGGTAAAGATTCGCTCCGGCAAATCCTGCACCCCAATCTTCTCTCCTCTTGCTAAAACAACTCCATGCTCGATCGCCATCCGAAGCTCTCGGACATTTCCCGGCCAACGATACTGAAGCAGGGCTTGCAACGCCTCACCACTCAATCCCGCGACACTCTTCCCGTTCTCTTTTGATAAAATCTTAATAAAAGAATCCACTAACAGCGGAATATCCTCTTTTCGTTCTCTTAAGGGGGGCAAAACAATCCGAATCACATTCAATCGGAAAAATAAATCGTCACGAAATTTCCCCTCCTCCACGAGCTTCTCCAAATTGCGGTTCGTCGCCGCAATCACCCGAACATCAACCGACAAGGTTTGATTGCTGCCGACTCGCTGAATCGTTCTCTCTCCAAGGACACGCAACAGTTTCACCTGTGTTGAAGGATCGATCTCCCCGATCTCATCGAGAAAAATCGATCCGTGATTCGCCTCTTCAAACCGTCCAAGCCGTTTCTCCATCGCCCCCGTAAAAGCCCCTTTCTCATGCCCAAAAAGTTCGCTCTCTAAAAGCTGTGGAGAAAGGGCCGCGCAATGAACCGCTGAAAAATGATTTTCACAGCGGCTACTCAATTGATGAAGCGCCTTTGCCACGAGCTCTTTCCCTGTTCCACTCTCCCCCTCAATAAGAATCGTCGCTCTTGAATTAGCCACTTGCTGAATTTTATCGAACACCTGACGCATCACCGCCGAGGATCCAATTAAATTTTCCAAACCAAATTTCTGTTGAAGGGCCTGCTTTAAATCTCGGTTTTCGCTCTCCACCCGCTTCGATTTTAAAGCCCGAAGCAACGTCATCTCGATCTCATCTAAGTTGAGTGGCTTCGTCACATAGTCGTAAGCCCCCTTCCGCATCGCCTCAATCGCTGTCTCTACCGACCCATAGGCGGTCATCATCACACAAAGTGGCGGCTTCGGAAGAGTCCGAAGTCGAGTCAACAGATCCAACCCATTATCCCCCCCCAGCTTAATATCACAAAGTACGAGATCCAAGGTTTCAGCCTGTAAAATATTCCACGCCGAAGCAATATCAGGAGCCAAATAGACCTCAAAATGATCGGCAAAAGCGCGCCGCAATCCATCTCGGGTATTTTTCTCATCCTCCACGATCAATAAACCGGGAAGATTTGCAGGAAATTCAGCAGTCATTGAGAGACAATTTGTCTCCATTCCCTAGTAAATCAAGAAAATCAAATTATTAAATTGAATTTTCCTCTATTGCCTTTGGTCCTTTACAGTATTTACCTTGAATTCGTTGGCGTCCTTTGCTTTTCCTTGGCGGTTAGGTTGACGCCTATGCGCAGCAGCGGGGAAGAGATTGCAGCTCCGAAAAAGGATCGGGGCAGGGACGCAAACCGAATGAGAGGGGCGTCGAATGAGTCAACATGGAGTTGGGGATAGGCTCAATGTATCGGCCTCCACCTACGTTTTCTTTCTGTCTAAATTTTCGCTAAAATCTCTCGAATCTCCGCCTCAGGTCCCTCATGCTTTTGCGAAATCGCTAACTGCAATCCTTTTTGATAATAGTCCTTCGCTTGTTCAAGCTCCCCTTTTTGCAGCAACAGTTTTCCCAGCAGCATCACCACCACCATCCAATCCGGTTTCTTCGCAAGACAGAATTGTAAATGAGGGATCGCAGACTCCTCCTGATGTTGATCCATCAATCCTTTCGCCAAACTAAACCGGAATAGTTCATTCTCCGGAAATTTCTGAACCCGCTGCTCTAATTGTTGAAGATCGCTCATGAGAAGAATCTTAAATTGTATTTTTTTTTCGGGTTTTCCAGAGTGAAAGGACTATGGAGAAAGTGAGGATGCCAAGAATAATTCCGAGTGACCAGGAAATCGAGAATTTTCCGCCAAACTGATCGTTGAGCCAGACCATTTTCAATCCGACAAACATCAGGATGATCCCCAACCCATATTTTAGGTAGAGGAAACGATGAACAAGATCGGCGAGGAGAAAATACATCGATCGAAGACCCAAGATCGCAAACATATTCGAGGTGAAGACGATAAAAGGCTCATTGGTCAGGGCAAAAATCGCCGGAACGGAGTCGACGGCAAAGATGATGTCGGAGACCTCAATTAAGACAAGCGCGACGAAGAGGGGGGTGGCTGCCTTTTTTCCATTTTCGAGAGTAAAGAATTTTTGACCATCAATTTTTGTGGTAATCGGAATCAGTTTCTTGAGGCCTCGATAGATCCAATTCTTTTCAAGATCTTGTGTCTGTTCTGTGGGCGCAAAGAGGATTTTTACCCCTGTTGCCATCAAGAGAACTCCAAAGAAGATCACGACCTCTTTGTGCTGCATAAGGACGGAGCCTAAGGCAATGAAGATAATTCGAAAAATAACGGCCCCGATAATTCCGAAAAAAAGAACGCGATGTTGGTATTTAGGAGGGATCGCAAGGAAACTAAAAATAACAACGAAGACAAAGATATTATCGACCGCAAGCGACTTTTCGACGACGTACCCGGTGAGATATTCGAGGAGTACCTGTTTCGAGGACTGTTCCGGATTAAATCCCGGAAAGGCGAGAAGCCGGGCATCTTGGGCAAAGGAGTGAAGGCTATATTGATAGAGTCCAAATCCAAAGAGGAGGGATAATACAACCCAAACAACGCTCCAGATCGAGGCCTCTTTGAGGGTGACAACATGGCAATCTTTATGAAAGACCCCTAAATCCAGAACCAAAATAGCGGTCATCAGGACTAAGAAAAGGCCGTAAAGCCACCAATAATGTTCGAATGGAAAGAGAGCGATAGAGGAGTTCATTATTTTTGTTGGAGAAAATTATGCGGGAATTTCAAAAAAGCAAAAAATAGTTTCTTTTATTTTTTAAAAATGAGAAAAGCCTACACTTATCGAACCTTGAGTCCGTACTTTTGATATCTCTCAATTTCTCGATCCCGGGTCAGAAGGGTATAATTGTTTTGAATCGCTTCCCAAATTAAAAGTCGATCAAAGGGATCTTTATGAATATCAACTGGAAGTCGATAAAAGGTCGAATAAACCTCTACTCCCACCTCTTTTATTTGATACCCCGCACTTTGTAACGCCTCCGGGATTTTGTCGGGGGTCGTATGCGATAACTCTAACTTTCCTATCGAATATTTAAGACTGATCTCAAAAATGGAGATCGAACTAAAAACAATCTCGTTCGACTCATCATTCAGAATCTTTAACTCTGACTGATTTAATCGCTTCGAATCAAACAAGATCCATAACAATAATTGGGTATCCAACAAATAGATCATAATCCCAACATCTCTTCCGAAGAGATTTTAAAATCCCCGACAATACGATAGGAGGCCTTTTTCTCTAAAACCCCGACCTTTCGTTTCTTTGGTTGATACTTATGAAAAGGAACGATCACCCCTAATTTCTGATGGTTCTTCCCATACTCAATCAGAATCTCCTCGCCCCTACGAAGATCCTCAATCACACTTGAAAATTGTGCCTTCAAAAGAGCGACCGTCATGGTTTTCATCTCCTCTATTTTAAGCTTTTGTTGACACGTTGTCAACAATCTCATCGATCTCATCCTTTCTCCATGGGAGATCAGGAGAAAGTCGTCAATTCCACTAAAATAAATCGCCACAGGGTAAACTTACTTCCTTGACGACTAACTCCCTTTCTCCCACGGAGAGAGTTATGGCTCTCTTTGGAAATCTCTTTGGCTGGAAAGGAAACATGAGCGGTCGCTCGATTGCGACCTATCACCCCTTTTGTGAACTCCTCCCCTATCGCGACCTGATTCAACAGATGATCGTCGATCGCTACGGATGCCTTCACGCGCTCTATGAAATCGATGCCCTCGAAATTGGGGTCGCTTCAACCGATCTCCTCATCCAACTCCAAAATTCGCTGGTCGCCGCGACCGATAAACTCCCGGAACGGGTCGTTCAACTGGAATATCATTTCACGACAAACGGCGATCTTGCTCCCGTCATCGAAGCCCATGGAAATTATGAATCCGATTGGGAGCTCACGGACTGGCTCCGAAAAAATCGTCGGCAACGCCTACGGGAAAAAATGCAACGTCGAGAGCTCGTTCAATCGAATACGATTCTCGTCGTTACGGTCCGACCTCCAGATCAACCCTCTCATCGTCCGATCGATCTGCTTTCGAAAAATTCTCCCTCTCCAGATCGACTCCTCCCTCGACCCCTCAGTCATGAGGAGTTTCAAGATGCCGTTCAGCTCCATCAAATCGCTCTGAGCACTCTCTCCGATACCCTCGGCAGAGTGGGGATTCGACTCCGTGCGATGAACGATCGAGAGATCTCCGGTTATTTCTATCGGTTGATGAACCCAGACCTCGCTGTGGAGCAAGGAATCCCCCTTCACTTTGATCCTGATTCCACTCCCTTTCTCGACTCTTGGCTCTGCCACGAAATCGAACTCCACGACCGCTCTTTTCGCTGGGGAAATTATCATCACGGAATGATCTCGATGGTTGCGAAACCGATCGAGAGCCGACCCGCGGAAATCGCCCAACTCACCACCTCACTCCCTTTTTCCGATACTCGAATCACGCTCAAAGTTCGTCGTCTCGACAAACAACAAGAGATGGAATCGTTGCGGATGAAGCAGATGCTCGCCTTTGATAAATCACAAAAATCGCCTCATGTGATCGATCAATTCATGACCCCTTATCAAAAGGAGTCCTCCAACCCCTCAATGCACTACGAAGCACAAGAGCAGATGGAAGAGGCGAATGAACTCCTTCGACTGATGCGTTCTGGCCACGAATCTCTGGTACAGATTCAACTCACGGCCCACACCTGGCATCGTGATCCGCAAGAGCTCCAAAAACGCCGTGAGATTTTAATGGGTCGAATCGCAGGCTGGAATCGGGCCCGTCCTTGGCTCGATACTTTTTCAACCCTCCCTGTTTTTTGCAATTCGCTCCCTGCTGTTTACGAGCCGTTTGAGCGCCCTTTAAAAGTGAAATCTCACATGATGGCCGATCTCGTTCCGCTCTCCAAGGGATTTGAAGGAGGAGACCCTCCTCTCGCCCTCTTGAGAAATTCCTCGCAAGGGCTGATCTCCCTCAATCTCTGGCACCTCAAAGAGACCTCTGCACCGCTCGCTTTTGTTTCCGGCGAAACCGGCTCCGGAAAAAGCGTCCTGATTCTTTACCTTCTCCTTCAACATCTTGCCCATGACAAGCCAACCGAAAACGATCCTATTCTCCTGATGCTCGATGTGGGAGGAAGTTATCGGCCCCTCATCGAACTCGCCGGTGGAGACTACATCCCCCTCGATTTCCAAAACCCGATTCTCTTTAATCCGCTCCAAGTCTATCGATTCAACGACCGTCACTCCTCCGAGCCAACACTCGAGGAACGGTCTATGATTCTCGACCAATTAATCCCAATTCTTTCCTCCCCCTCCGATCCTGAAGGAGAACTCCCCACGCCGCTTAAAAACCTACTCAACACCGCGCTCGAACTCACCTTCAATGTCGCCGCAAAACGTCAGATCCGCTGCGTGATTCTTGATCACCTCTTTGAACAACTCGGAAAAATGGGGGCTGATACCGATCCGCTGATCGAGCGACTCCGTCCCTTTGTCACCGGAGGAGAACTGGCCGGTTGGTTTAACGGCCCGACTCAGATCCATCTCGAAAGTCGCGCGATCTGTTTTGACCTCAAAGGGGTTCAGCAACATCCGACTCTCGCTCGCTCCTTAATTCCGATGATTATTAATCTCTATAAATCGATGATCTGGGCAAACCGTTCCGAAAGAAAAATTCTTGTTCTCGACGAGCTCTGGCAATTCCTCGAAACCCCTGCCCTCGCCGACTTTATTCGTGAAGCCTGGAAAACCTTCCGGAAAGAAAACACAGCGATCATCGGAGGGAGTCAATCTCTTGCTGACCTCACCAAACTCCCCGCCATCGCCGATGCGATTCTCCAAGGAACCCAAACCTGGTTTCTCCTCCCTCAAGGAAACTCCGATAACAATCGAGTCGCCGCCGAATTCCTCAGCCTCACCGAAGGACAAATCGAGCTCCTCCAACATCTTGAAAAAAAAGAGGGACTCAATCCGTTTGGTAGCTACGAGAATCACCGCGAATGCCTCCTGCTTCGTGGCAAAGGAAAAAATCAACGCAGTGGCAAAGCCCTCATCCAACTTCAACCGGAGGAGCGCTGGATTGCGACTCTGAACCCTAAAGAGGATCAACTCCGCCGCGAAACCTTCGAACGCTTCAACCACGACCCGGTCAAAACTCTCACTTGGCTCGCCGAACAATATCCGAGGGGGATCGCATGACCTTCTCCAAAAGTAAAAAACTAAAAACAAATTCATTTGCCTTTTGGGAGGAGCCTTGGGGAACTTTGCGACTCTACGAAGCCCCTTCTCACCCCCGCTTCTGGTTGCCTGCCCTCAGCTCTCCAATTTGCTTCCCGTTTGTATTTGCGTTATCACGCAGGGAGTGTGTGAGACAGTGTCTTTGTCTTTATCTTTGCCTTTATCTTGGCGGTTCAATCTTTGCCTTTTCCTCTCCTCTTACCGATTTCGACAATCGCCCCGAATGGCCCGCACTCTTTAACAAAGATCGATTCCTCCCCCATCTGATCGAAACCGGCTCGCCTGCCTCCTCCTCGATTCACCGCTCCTGGCTCGAAAACGAAATCGCCCCCCTTCTCCGTCAACCGCTCTTTCTGAGCTCCCTCCGTCAATCCCTTCTCCAAGGGGATAGCGATCTCTACGAAACGATGCTCGACTCCCTTCTCTCCCTCAACCTTCCTTCTGATTACGCGCGCGCCCATCTCATGGACTGGATCCTCGGCTCTGAGAACTCCCTTTGCTCTCCCCTCCTTCAATTCCCGACCGCTCCCGCGGTACGCACCCGTTTTGCCACCTATCTTCTGCATCACTCTCGAAACTCTGATCACACCGCTCAACTTATTCTTAAAGCCTGTGAAACCCAAGATCCCTATCTCGAACGCCTCCTTCGAAAAAACAGCGATTCCGTTGAATCAATCGATTGGACCCTCCTTAAACGATACCCCCAACTCTCTCCTCAAGCGCAACTGGAGTTTCGCTATCTTCTTTTTCGCGCTCATTCCAAAAAAAGAAATGACATTCACTCCCCCCATACAAATGAAAAAAAAGAGCCCCCCTTTGCCTCCCTTCTTTGGGATCATCTCCTTAAAAAAATTGAACTTTCCCCCGTTCTTCGCAACGACTATCAAACCGGAATCACTCAACGCAACGAGCCGGAACAATGGACACGCGAGGCCCTCACCGAGGCCCTTCGCCAAAATGAAGCGGACTCTTGGTTTCAATCCTATCTTCAAGCGGCGCAAATCCCGCACAGTCGCTATCAAGCCGTTTTTCTTGCCCTCACCCAAAACCGTGCTGAGAAAAAGGCACGCCCCGAACTCATCGCCGAATCAAGCCAAGAGCGAACCCCTTGGCGCGCTCGGCTTGTCCAACTCATTCAAAACGATCCCCGTTGGTCTGCCTACTTTCTCTGGCACCTCACTCGCGCCGCAGAACCGATCACCCTCCAATGGCGACGCTCCCTTCCCGCACTCTTCGCTCAACGAGAAACCGTCACCCTCGATTGGCTTCGATGGACTCCTCACGCTCCGACCTCCCTCTCCTCTGCTGAACTCAAAGCTTGGGGAATTCATTGGGGAGAGACCTTGCGAGATCAAGATCAGGAATGGAAAAAATTATGGAGCCATCACGATCTCGTCACTCAATCGCTTCTTCAAAAAACGCTCATTGCCTCCCTTGAATCGAACCCGACCCTCGTCACAACTTGGGTCGCCATCCTCCAGGAGCATCAACCCTCCCTTCAAAATTCCTTTGCCCTTTGGACTCAACAAAATACCCCCCACCCCGATCTCATTCATCTCCCGGTTTTTATGAATCGACTCACCGCCTCCCTCCAACGCAAAGAGTGGGTCGGCAATCTTGATCTCGCCCTCTTTCGAGTCGCTTTCAGTAACTTCCTTCGCTCGCAAGAGGGGTGGAATCAACTCTCGTGGCGCATCGGACTCGAATCCTATCAAATCGCGCAACCGCTCCGAGAGCTCCTCCTTCAACACTGGCGCCAACATCCAGAAAATTTCTGGAAACTTCTCAGCTGGAGAACCGTTTACTCCCCTGATCCCCAAGCCGAACAAAAACGACTGCTTTGGATTCGATCCCATAAAATTTCCGAGAAATCGCTCCTCGCCCTCTCAAAGCAAAATCCGGAGATCCAAACCGCTACCGGCTCACTCTGGCTCGATCTTTTTCAATCCAATCTCACTTTCCAAAATGCCCTGAAAAGCAAAAGAGCCACCCCCGCACAACAGGATGACCTCGATCAACTCCTCGCCTCCATTCCTTCTCTTGAAAGCCCCTCCCTAAAAACCTCCATCGAAACCCTCCTCCTTTGCGGGGGAGATTCCGCCCTCGCCGATTGGATCCTCCGTCGCGCCGATCTTCAAAAAATTTGGATCACGCAATTCGAAACGAAACTTCTCCAAGAACCGCTTTTTCTCCAACAAATGACCGAATCTCTTTTGAAAGAGAAACAGCTCTCCCCCGATTCCTTATCGGAACTCATTACCCTTCTCCTCGAAGATCGTTACCTCTTCGAAACCGTTCTTTCCGATCCCACCCTCGGATTTAAAACAGCAACCTCCACTCCTCACTGCCCTTCGGATTGAGGCTCATTGGCCGATGGACTAATTGGCTATTGGGTTTAAGCCAGTTTTTGCATTTTTTATCACCATTTTGGTGATATCTTTTGAGAGGTAAACCGATTCCTATTGCATGATCTGGGTTAAATTGACGACTCGAGGGGGGATCTCCCAAGGCAATTGAATGACTATCCCTCTTCAAGACTCTCCAAACAGATTCAGCAACCCTCGTCACCTCCTCCTGCTCCTTTTTCTTCATTTCTTCATCTCCTGTTCAAACACCCCTTATCGACAGAACGAATCGATGACCCGCCAAGCCACCGATGGGGCGGTGCGTTATGGCTCGATTGCGGGAGGGGGAGCGGCCGGCTATTTTGCCGGAAAAGAGATCGGCGGAAGCCCCGAAGCCGGAATCGCCGGGGCCGCGATCGGCACCGGATTAGCCTACGGACTGAATAAATTCTACGACAAAAAAAGAGAGGATGCTTTCGAAAAAGGGAAACAGATCGGAGCCGAAGAGGCCCGTGCCGAACAACTCAACGAAACATGGAAACGGGAGGCAATCTATGGAATCAAAGAGAACGGAATCGGAAAAACCAATCCCTCCTACCGGACCGTTTATATCCCCTCACGGACCGTCGATGGGGTGAAACAGAACGGACAATACCAAACCGTTAAAACCTATCGTCAATAAAACTCCAGCGAATAACTCTTGAAAAAAATTGTGATTTATTCTGTGACCTGTATCACTCCAGGAAGTAATTGAATCGTCGATTTGATCGTTCCATTCACCTGTTTTTGCGTTCTCTGTGCCTAAATTCATTGTTTTAATGTGTTTAGATTTCGTTATTTTAACAGGATGTCATTGATTCAGGAATCCGATTTACTCGTGATTGGAGCAGGAGCTGCGGGGCTCTTCTGTGCCTCGGTGGCCGGGGGGCTGGGCTCTTCTGTGACCGTTCTCGAGCGAAATGAACGAGTGGGGATGAAGATTCTCATCTCAGGAGGGGGGCGCTGTAATTTTACAAATCTTGGGGCTGGGCCGAAAAACTATCTCTCCTCGAGCCCCAATTTCTGTAAGTCCGCACTTGCGCGCTATCGACCGACCGATTTTATCTCCTTAGTGAATAAACATCAGATCGCCTACCATGAAAAAAAACTGGGACAACAGTTCTGCGATGATAACTCCCGGAAAATCGTCGATCTTCTTTTGTCGGAATGCGCAGCGGCTAAGGTTAAAATTGAATGTGGGGTCAAAGTCGATGCCGTCGAAAAAAAGGACTGTTTTGAGGTTCAAACTTCCCAAGGACTTTATCGTGCAAAATCATTGGTCATTGCCACGGGGGCTCTCTCCTTTCCGAAATTGGGGGCGACCGATTTTGCCTATCGAATCGCTCGGCAATTTGGAATTCCATTAACGACGACCGTTCCCGGGTTAGTTCCCCTCACTTTCTCCGATCCTGAATTACGGTTGATGTGTGATCTTTCCGGATTATCGCTTCCCGTTAAAATCACTCACGGAAAACAGTTTTTCTTGGATGATCTGCTTTTCACCCATCGTGGGCTCAGTGGTCCTGCCGCTTTGCAAATCTCCTCTTATGCAAAACCGGGGGAGGAAATTGAAATTGATCTTTTGCCAGGGCTGAATGCCGCAGAATGGTTAGCGGAAAAACATCAAGATCGAACACAACTTTCGACCGTTCTAGGGAGTAAGCTGCCGACTCGTTTAGCAAAGGCTTGGGTGGAGCGACTGAAGATTGCGGCTCCGATCGGACAGATTGGCAGTCGTCGACTTCGAGAAATTGGCACGGAACTGAATCGCTGGAAATTGATCCCGACAGGAACCGAGGGCTACCCAAAAGCAGAGGTGACAGTAGGGGGCATTGACACGGAGGCAATCTCCTCGAAGAGAATGGAGAGTCGAACGGTGGCGGGACTTTATTTTATTGGCGAGGCGTTGGATGTCACCGGACATCTTGGCGGCTACAATTTCCAATGGGCTTGGGCCTCCGGTTATGCCGCAGGAACCGCCGTGGGGAATCCAAAATAAAATGATCTCGCTTAATCCACTCTCGCTCCTGCTCCCTTTTTTCAGCCTCCTTTTTTTTGTAGGGCTCTCCTCGATGAGCTTCGCGAGCGATCAGAGCTCCTTTCCTGATATCTTTCGCCAATCCTACCTCCTTGAGCAAGGGGTCAATTTGGGGAATGCCCTGGAGGCCCCTCAGGAAGGGGATTGGGGAATCAGGCTCGAAGAGCGCTACTTCGATTTAATCAAGGCGGCCGGATTTAAAACCGTTCGCCTCCCGGTTCGTTGGTCGGCACATGCTCAGGAAATCCCCCCTTATACGATTGATCCCGCTTTTTTCGAACGGATCGACTGGGCGATCGATACTGCGACCGAGCGAGGGCTCAATATCGTGATTAATCTGCATCATTTCGATGAGCTATTCAAAACCCCTTCGGTTCATGAGCCGCGCTTTTTCGCCATCTGGGCGCAAATTTCCGCTCGTTACCAGAATCGTCCTGCAAACCTTCTTTTCGAATTGTGTAACGAGCCGCACGATATCGATTCGGCTCGATGGAATCAAATGATCCTGGAGGTTCTTCCAATCATCCGATCGACCAATCCGCGGAGGGGAATTATCATCGGTGGAACCGATTGGAATTCACTGAAAAAACTAGCGGAGCTAAAACTTCCGGAGTCGGACCGCTTTCTTATTGGAACCTTTCATCTCTATGCCCCTTTAAAGTTCACTCACCAAGGGGCAGAATGGATTCCTGGAAGCAAGGCTTGGCTGGGAACTCAATGGCTCGGATCAAGTGAGGAGAAGGAGTCTATTCGCATCGAGCTCGATCACGCGGTTGATTGGTGGGAAAAGAATCGAAGGCCGATTTGGATCGGCGAATTTGGCTCCTATTCAAAAGCAGGTCTTCCCTCGCGCTGTCGATGGACCGAGTTCATCGTTCGCGAGTGTGAATGGCGACATCTCCCTTGGGCCTATTGGGAATTCGGTGCCGGCTTCGGCCTCTACGATCGACTCCAAAAAAAGTGGAATCTTCTGCTGCTACGGGCTCTCTTCCCATTTTTTGCATTTCCTAAAGTCTAAAACCTGGGTATGATCTACGTATGAGTTCCTCTTTTCAACGAAGTTTTGCGTTGGCAGGGGCTGCTCTCTTTTTAGGGTTTCTGCTTTGTTGTGCCTGTGCCCCGGAATGGAGAGTGAATCCACAATATGGTTATGGCTGGTTTGTTCCCTTGATCCTTTTTTATTTGCTCTTGGTTCGCTTGCGAGAGTTTTCCGAGCAGGAGTCCCCTCCCCGATTAAGGAGCTCAACCGTGGCGATGGTCGGGGGATTACTTTTGCTCGCATTAGCGGTGGAGTGGACTCGACTTCAACATCCGCCGATGCGGTTGATCATGGGGATGCAAGGGGGGATTTGGTTTCTTTTCCTGATTTTCGCGTGGAGAGATTTTTCGATCGGAGTTCGTCGGGGGATGCTCTTTCCGGCGCTTTTACTTTTGACGGTGATTCCATGGCCGACCCGAATCGAGGAGCCGTTGACGCGAGCCTTGATGTCGTGGGTGACGGGGATTGCGATGGAGTTGATCCACTTTGCGGGGATTGCGTCGCGCCGCGAGGGGGAGTTGATTATTTTGTCCAATGGAGTTGTGGGGGTCAGTGAGGCTTGTAGTGGGATTCGGTCGTTGCAGGCCGCTTTTGTTTTTTCGCTGATATTAGGGGAGTGGCGTCAGGGGTCGATCACGAGAAGAGGGGAGCTTTTTTTGGTGGGGATTGGATTGGCGCTGTTGGGAAATCTTCTGAGGACCTTGGGGCTTTGTGGGATCGCCTCTTTTTATGGAATGGAGTCGATGGAGCGATGGCACGATTTTTCAGGGAATCTATTATTGATGACGATCATGGGAGGATTAGTGGGGTGGAGTTTTTGGCGAATCCGACAACAGGAGCGAGAGGGGAGTGAGCAGGAGCTGGGAGCGGCGCTGAGGAGATTAGGGCATCATCGTTGCGTGGGGATGACGGTTATTTTGATGCTGGCGCTCTGTCTCTTGGGGGGGATGCGCGGAGCTGTTTATTTTCAGCAAAAAGCGGAGGGAGTGGAGAGTTCTCCTTCAGTTCAATGGATCCGATCGGAGGGGGATCGAACTTTGGGGATCACCTCGGAGGTTTGGAGGAATTTGCGTTGTCATTCAGGGGAGTGGATTGAGCGTCAGGGGGAGGGAATCGATTTTGAGAAAATGGAGTTTTACCGTTTTTATTGGAAACCGATTCGAGACTCACAAGGGGTGCGGTTGCATCGACCGGATTGGTGTATGAAAGGGTTGGGATGGAAGCGCGTGGGGGAACCGATCGCAGGGGAGATGGAGGTAGAGGGAGGGAAACTGCACGGATATTGGATTCACTATCGGAAGCCGGGGGGGGAGGCGATTCAATTTTGGACCTTGCTTCGAAATCAGGAGCGAGTGGAGGTCGATTTTAATACGGCGTCATTAGTCGAGGAGATGAGTTTGCGCACTTTTTTAATTCCTCGGGAGGAGCGTTCGAGTTGGGAGATGATTTCGCTGGTGGTTTCGAGTCCCTGGATGGTTCCGGAGCAGAAGCAGGTGGAGGAGATCGGGAGAAAGAGAATCCAGAAAATTTCTCTAAGGGAGGCAGGAAAGCAGGAAAATTAACCGCCAAGGTAAAGGCAAACAACGCCAAGAAAGGCTAATCGACTGTGGGGCTGATGGGAGGAGGTGACGACTCGCAAGGGGTCTAATCCTAGCCTAAAACAAATCTCACACCAAGACACTAAAACACAAAGTTTTGTTCAGGGATAAATGCCTTTTCCTTTGCGTCTTTGGGCCTTCGTGTGAGACAGGTATTCAATGCCTTTAACCCGTGTTCATCAGCGTCCATCCGCGGTTAAAATGGTTTTGAATTGTGCTGATCAGCGGTTCCTTTTTCTGTATCGTTATTTGTCTTATCGACGGGATATGGTAGCTTTCTTTAAGGCTTGCATGAATAAAGCGATTTTAGGCTTATGGATGGGTCTTGTTTGCTGCGGCTTTGCAGAGCAGGGAGGGAGTGAGAAAGTCGCTCCGCTTCGGGAGCGTTTATTGATGGATGAGGGATGGCGGTTTTGGATTGGAAAAGGGGAGACGGGGGAGAAAAGTACGGCGAGTGGATCGACGATTGATCCGTATCAAACTTTCGGTTCTTATTCAAAAACAGGATGGGCCGGGGGCCAAAATCAGTCGGTCTCTCCCGCAGGGGCTCGGTTCGATGATTGGGGCTGGCGTCAGGTCGATCTCCCCCACGACTGGGCGGTGGAATTACATTTTACGGAGCAAGGGGATGTGGGACATGGCTGTAAGATGATTGGACCACAATTTCCGATCACTTCGGTGGCCTGGTACCGTCGTTCATTTACGGTTCCAAAATCGGATGAGAAACGGAAGATTTCGATAGAGTTTGATGGGGTCTATCGAGATTGTGAGGTTTATCTTAATGGACATTATCTGGGACGAAATTTTAGTGGGTATGCCCCTTTTGCTTTTGATCTCTCACCTTATCTGAATTATGGGAAAACAAATTCACTAGCGTTAAAGGTCAATGCGACAGGATTTGAGGGATGGTTTTATGAGGGGGCAGGAATTTATCGTCACGTCTGGCTTGTGAAGCATGCACCGATGCATATCACTCAATGGGGGACCACGGTCAGGAGTGAGATTCAAGATCAAGATGCGGAGGTGACGATTCTGACGGAGGTTAAAAATAGTCAGGAGAAACGGGGGCGAGTGGCGGTGAGAAGTCGACTTCTCGATGCCAAGGGAGCGGAGGTTGGATCAAGGCGATCGGATTCCGTTTGGATTGAGGCGGGGGAGTCGAGAGAGATCAAGCAGCGGATCGATCTGGATGAGGTCCAGCTCTGGTCGTTGGAAGATCCTTATTTGTATCACGTTGAAAATACGATTTTGCTTGATGGGGTGGCGGTCGATCAGACGCGGACTCCCTTTGGTTTTCGAACGATCCGGTTTGATGCCGAGAAAGGATTTTTTCTGAATGGGAAGCGGCTCTTTATTCGCGGGACCTGCAATCATCAAGATCATGCGGGGTTAGGAGTGGGATTGCCGGATCGCGTGAATGAATGGCGCTTGGAGCGATTGAAAGAGATGGGGTGTAATGCCTATCGCAGTGCGCATCATCCACCGACCCCTGAGATATTAGAGATTTGCGATCGACTGGGGATCATGGTGATGGATGAGACGAGAACGGTGGGGGCGACGGAGGAGGCGCTGTCGCAACTCGATCGATTGATCCGTCGTGATCGGAATCATCCTTCGGTAATTCTTTGGTCGTTGGGAAATGAGGAGATGGAAATTCAAGGAACGACAGTCGGAAAGAAGATTCTCGAAAAAATGAATCAACTGACGAAGCGATTGGATCCGACGCGTCCGACAACGATCGGAATGAATGGGCAATGGGGGAAAGGGTTCTCGGAGGTTGTGGACGTGCAAGGGGGAAATTATATGAAGTCTGGAAAGGGCTTCGATCATTTTCATCAGAATTATCCGAAGATGCCGGTGATTGGATCTGAGGAGTACAGTGCGACGACGACGCGGGGGGTCTATGAGAATGATGAGAAGCGACAGTATGTGCATGCCGATGAGATGAAGTCGGTGCAGCCGAACTGGGCAAGTCCAGCAGAGGAGTGGTGGAATTACTATCGTGAGCGACCGTTTATGGCAGGAGGATTTGCGTGGACCGGATTTGATTATCGAGGGGAGCCGACGCCGTATCATTTTTGGCCGAGTATTAGCTCTCATTTTGGGATTATGGATACGTGTGGATTTGCGAAAGATGTTTTCTACTATTATCAATCGTGGTGGGGAAATAAACCAGTTTTGCATCTGCTTCCACACTGGAATTGGCCGGGGAAAGAGGGGGAATCGATCGAGGTTCGCTGTGATGGAAATGCTGAGGAGGTGGAGCTATTTTTAAATCAGAAGAGTCTCGGTCGAAAAGCGATGCCTCCCCATCGCCATCTCACCTGGCAGGTCGCTTACACCCCAGGGACATTAATAGCGAAAGGGTATACGGGAGGAAAAGAGGTGAGTACGGAAAAAATAGAAACCACGGGAGAGGCCGTGGCCGTTCGCTTGTTGCCCGATCGAAAAACGATCGCTGCGGATGGGGAGGACGTAACGATGGTGACCGTTGCCGTTACTGATGAGAGGGGGAGCGCGGTTCCTACGGCAGGAAACCAGATTTTTTTTGAAATCGAAGGGGAGGGGAAAATTATTGGGGTCGGGAATGGAGATCCCGGCTGTCATGAACCAGATCAATATGTCGAGGAGCTCCCTCGCTCTGCGAATGTCGAGGAGTGGAAGGTGAAGAAATTAGGGAAGAAAGGATTTGATCTTAAAGAGCTTGAGCTCACGGTTTTAGGTGAGGAGTGGGAGGAGGCCTATTTTAATCATGAGCGAATGTTGATTCAGGAAAAGAAGGGTCAAGTAGTCTACCGGGGGGAGATTAAATTAAATCCAACGCTTTTAGAGAGGAGTGAGGCAAATCTTCATTTAGGTCCGATTGAGGGAAAAAGTTATCTTTTCGTGGAGGGAAAGTTGATCGGAAAGTTTGAGCCGGGTCATATTCGATCTGTAGTGCCGGCTTCGCTGCTTCAAAAAGAGAAAGCCGTTGTCTACGTCGTGGTGACGGCAACTGAAGAGAGCGGAGGGATGTTGAAAGGGGGGAAGATGGTTTTCCGTCCTACCGATCGGTTGCCATGGAAGCGGAGTTTATTTAACGGACTGGCTCAAGTGATTGTGAAGTCGACAAAGCAGTCGGGGGAGATTCGATTAAAAGGGATCGCTCACGGATTGTCCGTGAGTGAGGTCCAAATTCGATCCCGTGCAGTGACCCCGCGGCCTTTTGTAAAAGCCGATTACTAATCGGGAGAAAAGGGAGAAAAATAAAATTAGACGGAAATCAATCCCACCTTAATCGCATATCGTGTCAAACTCGCGATATCATGGATATTCAACTTTTTCATAATATTACTCCGGTGATTATCCACCGTCTTAATACTCAATGTTAAAATCACCGCAATTTCCTTCGTGCTGTGACCTTCCGCAACCAACTGCAAAATCTCCCGCTCCCGATGCGTTAACATCCCCTCATCCGCCGTCGGATTTGCTACCGCATTCCTTAATAGATTTGCGACACAAGGTCCAAAATAACTTCCCCCGTCTGCCACTTGATGCACCGACTGCCGCAAAAGCTCGATCGTCGCATTTTTCTCAATAAATCCATGAGCTCCCGCTTTCAAAACCCCACGAACAGCCTCCTCAGATGGATGCCCTGAGATCACCAAAATACGTACTTCTGGACGCTCTCGAAGAAATTGACGAAGTAAATCGATTCCATTCAATCCAGGAAGCATTAAATCCAAGATCACTAAATCTGGCTTGAGAGCAGAAAAACTCTCCAACGCCTCACGTCCATCCCCTGCATTGCCGACAATTTCAAATCGTGGATCTTGAACAATCAAACGAGCCAACAGCTCACGAAACATCGTTTGATCATCAACAATAAGAACTCGAATTTTTGCAATTTCACTCATAATTTTATCTAGGTAATTTCCCCAAAAATAGAGCCAGACATTAAATTTAGCAACCCTATTTATCAATAAATAACTACCTACATAAATCGGTCAAAGATCGAAACCAAGGATTTATCTCTAATGAAACCATTTTTCCCTCCATTCCCATGGCATTGAATTCCGATTTATGAATTTTTAAAATACAGGGCAGTGCCTTCCTCACCTGGAAGAATCTCCTCTTTTTTAAACGCTGCGTCTCTGCGTCGCTGCGGGAGACAGGTATTGAATGTCTTTTTCTCGCTCTCCGAATATTCCGCTATTTCACCTCCCCCATCTGCCCCACAGTCCACGCTTAGTCCGCCGTAGTCCCGCAG
This sequence comes from Methylacidiphilum caldifontis, assembly GCA_945877805.1. Classification (GTDB taxonomy): domain Bacteria; phylum Verrucomicrobiota; class Verrucomicrobiia; order Methylacidiphilales; family CAMAQI01; genus CAMAQI01. The sequence goes on from CAMCSM010000018.1 coordinate 19,814, forward strand.
CGCGGGACGAAGGTGGATCAGCCGATGAGCCTCTCGTTGCAATTCTCTACTTGAAAAACCGAGAGAGAATCGCCGGGGCAAACGGGAGGTTTCGGATCATCGATCTCAGATGAAAGCCCTCCCCGGCAAAAGGAGAGCAGCCAAAAAAGAGGAGAAGAATCAAAACACTTTGCGGAAAAATAATCGTAAAGGTGAAATAGGAAAAAATATGAAAGAGAGCAACCCCTATCCCCCAAGCCCGATGCCATACCGGACGTGCCACAAACCAAAGGGAGGCAAATTGCAGATAAACTGAACCCAATAAAAAGAGCCAACTCGGATAGGGATGAGAGACAAACCAGGGGCCAAAAAGACTTTGTGTGTTTGTTTGTAAAAGTCGCTCCGCAACCATATAGGCCATCGCTTGTGGATGAAGGGCACTCATTTCCCCATTCCACAGATGCAATATCGTCCCCCCCAACTTCCCAATTCCAGCCATCGTATAGGTCACTCCAATTAAAAGCTGCATCGCGACAAAAATCTGGATCACACGCTGTCTCCCCCCTCTGCCCTGATTCACAGCAGGAAGAAAAATGAAAACAAAAGAGATTAAAACCCAATGATGAAGACTATGGCCAATTTTCCCAAAGGAATTATTAAAGGCGGCAAAAAAGAAAAATCCGAGAAAAGCCCATACCCTTGCCCCTCGACTCTGAGGAAATACAAACCCGATCACCGATCCGCTTAACCACAACACTAAGACCGACAAGACCCCTTCCCTTTGCTCCATCAAAGAGATCCATGAGACAGGCCAAAGGAGATCGGCCTTTCCCCGTCCGAGATAACTATGCCACTCCGGAAGCTGAAAGGCCGCGAACATCACCATCACGGCATAAAAGGCCCGAATTAAAATCTGGATATGCTGAAACTCCCTCGTTTGCCGATGAAAGATCGAGAGGAGATTCTCGCGAGAACTCTCCCCGGCGAAAAAAATTCGAATTTTCTTCAATTGAATCGATTTCATGGTCTCCCTTTTTCAAAAAATCGGATCGATTCCTCCAACACCTTCCCCGTTTGATATCGCTCCACAGGATCGTAGGTCAACTTCATCAGCTCGTAGCGTTGAACGCGATTGATTTGATTCTCCTCAAGTGTCCCCCGCATCCGCTGAACCTCTCCCTCCTCTTGACGCTCATTCGCTCTCCCGATTTCATCAATCAACTTATTCGCAGATACCGACTTCGGATTCGCATAAGCCTCCGCCGCTGCAAACAATATCGGAGGAGCTAAATCTCGACCATCCACTCGATGAATACGGATCGTATACCGAACATGAATTTTTTGAGGAACCTCGGCAAATAAAAACCAAGAAAAAACCGGAAAGAGCTCATTGCTTTTTTTCTTCGCAATATCAAAGGTCAGAAACCCCCCAATCCCATAAGCGACAAGCCCGAGCAAAATGGCCCTCCAGATCCTCCGATAGCTTTTCATAGTCCCTAGTAAACGTCAAAAACCTCTTCCAATCAACTCTTATGATGGTTCTGTTGCAAAAATCATAAATGAGGGCACGGTGAGGTGCAAGGGGTAAAATTTATCGAAAATGTTTCGGGATTTTTGTGACTCAACAAAGCATGTTTACTGAAGCAGAGGAATGAGTGTATTGAGTTCATCGGGTAGCGATATGGGGTTCAAGGTCATTGACATTCATAATGGATCCATTATGGTTTAATTATGACGATAACACTTAAAAATGTTACTCCAGAGCTTCATTTGGCGCTTAAAGAGAGAGCTGCATCCTCTAAAAGATCGTTAAATCAAGAGGTATTGTATTGCTTGGAGTCGACGGTTAAAACGACACAAAGGGATGCAAAAGAGATATTGGATCAAGTGAGAAAGATTCGGGAAAGATCGATAGGGCCTGAATTGACTCGGGAGTGGATCTTAAAGGGGATTGAAGAAGGTCGGCCATGATTGTGGCGGATACGAACTTGATTGCGCATCTTTGCCTCAAATCGAAAGAGGCGGAGGTTGCTGAAAAAGTTTTTATCAAGGATTCTTTCTGGATAGCGCCTTCGTTATGGCGATATGAGATGAAAAACCTCCTTGTGACCCGACAGCGATTTACAGGTTGTGATTTGAAAGAGAGCGTTTCGATTTATAAAATGGCGGAGGTGATCGTTCATGAGGATGAGTTAAAAGGAGATCCTTCCGCTGTTTTCGAAGTTGCGAAAGAGACAGGTCTCTCCGGCTATGATGCCGAATTTCTTATTTTGGCAAGGCGACTACAGGTAAAATTGGTCACTTCGGATCAGAAAGTTTTAAAGGCGGATTCAGTGTGGGCTATTTCACCAGAACTATTTTTAACCACTAATGGACACGAATAAACACGAATGAGGAATAGTTTTGTGACAGATCCATTGCTGACGGTTATTTTACCAGTTTATAATGCGGAGCTTTATCTCAAGGAGTGTTTAGAAAGCCTCAAGGCACAGACATTTCGGGATTTTGAAGTCCTTATTTTTGATGATGCCTCGACGGATCGTTCAAACGGGATCTTGATGGCTTTTGATGATCCTCGATTTCATGTGGAGCGAAGTCGCAAAAATCAAGGCTATGCCGTTTATTTGAATCAGGGGATTGAAAAGGCAAGAGGCCGGTATATCGCTCGGATGGATGCGGATGATATTTGCCATCCAGAGCGTTTGCAGAAACAGTTTGAATTTTTAGAAAGTCATCCGGAGGTCGGAATTTGTGGAACGGGATATCAGGTTTTCGGATCGGTAGAGGAGAAGGAGTTTCAAAAACCGTTGCAGGATGCGGAGATCCGATGGCGATTGATGTTAGATAATCCTTTTCAACATCCGACGGTGATGATGAGACGCTCGGTTTTGATCGATCATGCGTTGCGATATCGGGAAGATTTGATGCCGACGGAGGATTATGAATTATGGAGTCGGCTGTTGGAGGTGACGAAGGGGGCAAATCTTTCGGAGGTATTGCTTCGCTATCGATTTCATCCCGGACAGGAAAGCAGTGCAAGGCGAGAGAGACAGTTGGCGATTCATGAAAAAGTCGCTTCTGAAAATGTGAAAGCATTTTATGAAATCGGGGGAAAAGAGGACTCTCAGGAAAGCATCCCCGATACAAAACTCGGGGGAGACGAATCAGGAAAAGAATTTAATTTGGATGTGAAGTGGGGGATTCGTTTTCGGATGGGTTTATTGCAAAAGGGGGAGACTGCCGTTGACGATTTGGTCGGATATGGGGACTTTATTGAGAGGTACTTTGATTGTTATCCCGATGGTGCAGCGAATTTAAAGCGAGAGGAGCAAAAGGAATTAGAAAAGATTTTTACGGAGAAGGGGGAGAGCTGGGTCGTGATGGTTGGGTGGATGCTTTGTTGCCCGAAAGTGATTCCAGGATTGTTGAGGCGGTGGATGAGGAGATAAAAAGAAGTAAACGACGGATTCACACTGATGAACACGGATCGGAACTTTTTTTCTTATTTTTCTATTCGCCAAAAACAGCAGTTCAACTGTTGTTTCAAGGATGAATTAAACTAAAAAAATCGGTGTGCATCTGCGTTCATCCGTGGTTGAATTCGTTTTTATGACTTTAGGTTCTCAAAATATTTTCATCTCGATTCGTCATACGGCGCGCTCCTCGCAGAATACCGGAATTCAACGGGTGGTTCGGGGGTTGACGCGGTATGCCGTTGAGGATCCCCGAGTTCATCTGGTGGAATGGCGGAACTGGAAAAAGGAATTTTTTGAGCCTGTTCCACGGATTACAAAGGGAATTAGGTTATTTGGTGGGCCTCAGGTTTTGCAGACTCCCTTGTTTCTTCCTCTCCCGAGGTCTCTCAGAGAGCTTAAAACAGCGATTGCCTGTCTCGGACTACGTCGTCAAACCCCCTTAAAGAGACATCCTCATTTTTATGGACAAAAGGGGTGGCTTTTACTGCCTGAGTTGATGACGGCGGAGATGATGAGGGAGGCGATCGATTACGGGAAATCGATGGGACTTCAGGTGGCGGTTATTTTGTATGATTGTATTGCGTATTTTCATCCGGAATGGGTCAATGAACGGATTCGAGAAAATCATCGCGGTTATTTAAATGCAGCGGCAGAGGCCGATCTGGTGATCGCTATTTCAGAAACGACGGCGTTAGATTATAAAAAGTTTTTAAAGACAGAGAATCGGACGGGGGCTTCTGTTCAGGCGGTTTATTTAGCTGAGGAGTTTTTGGGAATTCCAAAGGGGGGGGTGGAGTTGATAGAGAAATCGAAAGAGGGAAAGGTTTGGAAAATTCTTTATGTCTCCACTTTAGATCCCCGAAAGAATCATTTACGTTTATTAAAAGCTTTCGAGCAGGTAAAATTTTCGAGGCCTGATTTACAATGGGAGTTAACATTGGTGGGGCATCAATATGAGGGAGCTGGAGAGATTGCAGAAGAGGTGGAAAAATTATCGAAGAGCAATCCATCCATTATTTGGAAGCAAGGAGTCAGCGATGAGGCGCTTGCGGAGCTCTACGAGAAAAGTGATTTCACCGTTTTTCCTTCGTTAGTAGAGGGCTTTGGATTGCCGATCGCAGAGAGCTTGTGGCGGGGAAAACCGTGTCTTTGCTCGGGAGTGGGATCGATGAAGGAGATTGCGGATAAAGGGGGATGTTTGGAGATCGATCCGATGAGAAATGAGAGTATTGCTGAAGGATTGATTCGAATGATGAACGATAGAGAGCTTCGTGAGCAGTTGTCCGAAGAGTTAAAATCAAGGGAGTTTAAAATGTGGCAGAAGTATGCGGAGGAAATTCTAGGGTTGTTGGGACAAGTTTAATTAAAAACAATCGATCCAAGTCATGAACGATAAAAAAAAGCTGAATCTCTCAATTGAGTCCACTGATGCGATGGAGATGATCTTTTCTAAGGTCACCGTCGTTGGTGAGGAGCGAGTTTCGTTGGGAATGGCACGAGGAGCTGTTTTACGGGAGGAGATCTACGCAGATCAAGCGATGCCTCCCTTTGATCGTTCAGCGATGGATGGCTATGCGATTCAGGTGGAGGACTCTTCAGAATCTTTAGTCGTTTTAGAAGAGATCGCGATGGGTAAGGAGCCGATTCACTCCGTGAGTACAGGGAAATGCGCACGGATTTTTACGGGAGGAATGATTCCCAAAGGAGCGAATCAGGTGATTCCTCAAGAAATGGTCGAAAGAAAAGAGGATCGAATTCGCGTTCTAGAAAGACCGAACAGTTCCTTTATTCGACTTCAAGGAGAGGACTATCGTCAGGGGGAGCGGTTAATAAAATCAGGAGAACGATTAGGCCCTGTCGAGCTTTCAATCCTCGCAAGCGTGGGCGCGGTTTATCCTCTGGTGTCGATGCCGGTAAGAGTGGTTCATTTTACTTCAGGCAACGAAATTGTCTCTCCAGAGAAGAGACCTGGTCTTGGAGAAATTCGGAATACGAATTCAATCTTGTTCGAGTCGCTGCTTTCGGCTTCTGGAGCGAGGCTTATCCATCAAGGACATCTCCCAGAAAGTCTTGAGCGATCAGTGGATCAGCTGAAGCAAATTGAGGACTCTGAATTTGATCTTATCTTTATTTCCGGGGGAGCAAGCGTCGGGGATCACGACTATTCGAAGAGAATCTTTCAAGCGCTCGGGTTTGAATTTATTTTTGAATCGTTAAACCTTCGTCCAGGAAAGCCCCTTGTGTTTGGAGTGAAGGGAAAACAACTTTGCTTTGCAATTCCTGGAAATCCGGTCGCTCATTTTGTCATTTATCATCGATTTTTGAAGTCGATGATTTCAAAAATGGAAGGGGTCCATGAGGAGTTGAGGTGGAGAGAGGGGGTTTTAACAGAGAGCATTTTAGGGGGGGGGAACACGAGGAGTACATTGTGGCCGATTCGTCTGGAGTGGCGTGATCAACGATATCAGATTACTCCTCTCAAGTGGAATAGCTCTGGAGATTTAAGAGGGCTTTTAGGATGTAGGGGACTTCTAGAGATTCTCCCAGGGGGGCAGGATTTAAAAAAAGGGGACTCCGGTCGCTTTATTTTGATCTAGGGGTATTATTTCGTTCGCGCCTCAAGTGTCACGGGCCCCAATAAGCCTGAGGGGAGGAGCGGTGAATCGGCTTTGTAGAACTGGGTTGAATTCGTAAAGGTGTATCGTCCGGTCTGGATCTTCTTTCCTTCAAGCAATCCTTCGGGCCATTGAAGCGTTCTCACATTCGCGTCTTCCGGTTGGCTATCGCCAATGAGTCGATTCGGCCATCGATTGACGACTTCGATTTTTAGTTCGTTCTTCCCTTTTTTAAGCTTTTGGGTCAGCTCCACTTCCCACGGAGCGGTCCAAACGACGCCCAGATCTTTTCCGTTCAAATAAACCCGCGCCATGTCGTGGACGACGCCCAGATTCAGATAGACTCTTTTATTGGCGTCAGGGGTAAAATTGAAGGTTTTGGAATAGGCGGCGATTCCCGAATAGTATTTGATCCCTCGTTGATCACTGGTTGTCCAATCGTGGAGAGTTTCAAACGAAGTCTTTTTCGGTCCTCCCCATCGAGGATCAAATGAAACCTCCCATGATTTCGATAGATCGAGAACCACTTCCGAGTTTGGAAAATCGATCGTCGAGGGAGAATTGTTTGAGGCGGTGGTTTGTCCATGGTGGAGATCGTTCCCTTTTTTTTGTTTAAAAAAGATAAAGTAACTCTGATGCGATTCAAAGGGGATCGTGAGAGCGGTCACCCCCCCTTTTTGTTCATAAGAAACCAAAGGGGTTGTTTCGCCGGAGATCGGATTCCAGAGTTCAGGGGTTCCCGTGGCGACCCGGAACACGCATGGACTCACCGTCTTCTCATTGGTTCGATTGGAGATAAAATAAAACTCCCCATCCTCCAGTTGATGATGCGCATAGCGGATCTTTCCGTTTCCGATGAAATCTTGAAGGACTCCCCTCGATTTTAAAATTTTCGAGGTCGCTTCATACGAGGGATAAATCGAGCCCCTAACTTTTGGAATCACGGGAGAATTCAGCTCGCCGCCCCAATAAACACTCCCCAATCCAAAGGGGCGGTGCGTCACTTTCGAAGGAGTTTTCAGAGAACCCCAAATTTCTTGGGAGAGCTTTCGAACGGTTTGGTCACAGGTCGGATAGTTCGTCAGGCTCGGTGACTTGAGCGGAGGGTTTCCAACGATCGTCGCCCCGGACTGTACCAGTTCCTTGATTTTTGTGATGAGAGGGGGAGTCATCATTTTAAGTTTTGGGAGGACTAGCATCGAATAGGAGGCACCCCCGGGAAAAACGATGCGACCCTCTCGAACGCTCGCTTTTTCGATCAATATCTTGGGCGAACAGAGATCAAACCCGTAGCCTCGCTTATCCAGAATCGGACTGACCCCCTCAAAAGCGTCCTCCGGTGGATAGGCACTGCAAGGGGCATCCTCTCCCGTGAGATAGAGCAACTCCGCGGTCGTGGTTCCCTGTTGCATCAGATGTGAGCAGCGAGAGAGATAATCATGATAGTCTTCGACCATCGGCCACCATGTTTGACCCCGATTCCAATTCACTCCATAGGGACCAAAGGTCATTCCAGGTCGATTTTGATCGCCAAAAGGTTGATGGGCGAAGGTATGGAAAAAGAAACGATTAATCCCCATGGTGAGCGCCCAGTCTCCTTGATTTTTTATGGAAGTCGGATATTCAATCCATGGATCAGCCGCGGATGTGAAAGACTCTGTTGCGACGATCTTTTTTCCCAAGACATGTCCAATCGATGTGGCGTTCCATACGGAGAACGAGGAATTGAAAGTCTCTTTCCAAAATTCACCCATCGGGATGTCGGCGCAAGCCCCGAGATTAAAATCCCCGGCAGGATTCATATCATAGGGCTCGATAGAAAGATTCATTCCATGCTTGGATCCCCAATTTTTCATGGCGATCGTATGCACTTCCGTCACAAGTTCACTACAGGTTTGACGCACATCCCAAAGAAAGCGTTCCGATTTTTCGAACTCTTCAATCACTCGACCTGAAAAAATCGGAAGTAAAGGACGAGCATCGTAACCTCGACGTTTATGAAAATCGTTTAAAAAATCCTTTGTCCAGTTTTGAGCCCCGACTTCCCAGCTATCGCTATGGAGTGTTTTAATCGGATTTCGATCGACCCCGATTTTTTTAATCAAGGATCCCACATAATAATCCAGATGATCCTCAACCGGTTTTGCGCTTAATTTATCGGTCTCCTGACCGATTCCTGCCTCTGGGGCGGGTCTTGTGACGACCCCCGTGTTTCTTCGGGTCATCCGAAGGATTGTCCAATCCCCTGGAGGAACCTCCCACCGCAATTTGCCTCCGGGTTTTAAGAATTTCGTGAGATCGATCATTGATCGAGGATCGATATTTTGACCCTGAACTTTTTCTTTATCACTTCCTGGCTCACTTAAAAAGGGATTCACATTCGGATCGGAGCTGATGGGACCTCGATAATAAAGAGCCTTTTCCTCAATCTCTCCAATGCGGGGATTACTGCGTGGAAAGGCGTAAACCGCGACATCCTCGTAATAAGGTCTTTCGACCGGAGCCCACTGCGTGAAATGTTGTTTTCCCAAGGGAAGTTCACCCTCATAAACAGAAGGACCCTTCACCTCAATTTCGCTGGTGACGAGATGCTGCATGGCCTCTTCCGGTTTGACCCAGGGCCCTCCCGCTCCGCACCAACCGGGACCTGTTCCCAATACGATATCAATACCCATCTTCTCCGCCGCAATAAAGCTTTTGGAAACGTTATCAAGCCAAGGCTCGCTCATCATTTTGACTTTCCCTTGGGGAACTCCGACATTGACCTCCAAAAAGAGCGCCCTTCGGAGTCCTGCCTCTTTCATCGAACGAAGATCCTCGATCATCTCCTTCTCGTTCATATTGCCATCATTAAAGTACCAGTAAACCCCCGGACGCGCCGAATCGGGGGGATGCATGAATGCTTCACGAAGAGACTCGTCCGCCCCTAATGCGAAAGAAAAGCAGAGTAAAAGGAAGAATAGTTGATTTTTAATTTTCATAAAATAATCAGGATTTCTCATAAATGAATGAGGGAGAGAGGGCTCAATTAGTGGGAGGGACCTGATCCTGTGAGATAAGTCCACGCAATCGAAGCAAAGCTTTGCTTTAAAAAAGACGCCTAGAAACGGATTCATTCTGTAAATATGCACGCGTAATCTCGAAATTCAACTTAAATGATTGATTTTGATCATAAAAAAAATAGAGTGGGATAATTATGAATAATGCAAAGGATATGCAAAATTCTTTAAAAAAAGTTTCTTTGAGTAAAAAAGTGGCATGGGGTGCCGGGGGACTTGCCGATAATTACATGCTGGGTGTCCCCAATCAGTTGGCGATGCCGATCTATAATATTGGCTATGGAGTCAGCGCGGTTTTGATTGGATTCGCTTTGGCGGCGCCTCGGTTGCTTGACGTATTTTTTGATATTCTCGTGGGGAATTGGTCCGACAATACACGATCCAAGTGGGGTCGTCGAAAACCGTGGATGGTGGCAGGAGTCTCGATTTGCGTCTTTTTATTGCCCCTACTTTGGATTCCTCCCTTTTCGAGTGAACAGGGGCGGTTTATTTACTTTTTAATTCTCTCATCGCTTTATTTTCTTGGGTATAGTCTTTTCGTTGTCCCTTATACGGCGATGGGCTATGAGTTGACGACCGATTATGAGGAAAACACCAAGATTTTGGCGTGGAGAATGTATATCGGATTGATCGGGAGTTTTACGGTTCCCTGGGTCTATAAACTCTGCTTTCTGCCGATTTTTGGGAAAAACGATTTGGAAGGGGTGAAATGGGTCGCTGTGATTGTTTCGGGGATTATTATATCGGTCGGGTTGCTTCCCGTTATTTTTTGTAAAGAGAATGAAAAGACTTTTCATCAAGATAAGATCCCTTTGAAAAAGGCGCTGATCCAGGCATTTAAAAATAAAGCATTCCGGATGATTTCAGTGGGTTACATTTTAATCCTATGGGGTCTTGTTTCGTCGATGACGATCTCCATTTATGTCTACATTCATGTGGTTTGTCGGGAGAATAAGGAGCTAGCTTCCGAGATCGTTGGTTGGTGTGGCTCCGCGACCGCTCTGACTTCTTATTTAAGTCTTCCTCTTGCGGGGTGGTTCTCGGTGAAATTCGGAAAAAAGGAAGCGATGGTTCTCTCGCTCCTGATTGCGCTTCTCGGTATTTCACTTTATATTTTCGTTCTCAATCCCCATGTCCCCTTTTGGAGCATTCATTGCTTTGGACGGTTATTTCAGATTCCCTATCTTCAGATGATTCCCGCAATGGTCTTTGGAATGGGGATGCAGGGAGCATGGCTCTTGATTAGCGCGATGATCTCGGATGTCTGTGACGAGGAGGAATGGATCTCTGGGGTTCGACAAGAAGGGATTTTTAGCGCGGTCAACAGTTTTTCCCAGAAAGTGGCAATGGGTGGCGCGGCCTTGACGGGAGGACTTTTATTGAAGTGGGCCGGTTATACCACGGGAGTCTCTCCTACCGAGTCAATTGGGCAAAACCTCAAATGGCTTTACATTGGAGGTCAAGGACTGGGAATTATCTTGGCGATTGTTCTTTTCTGCTTTTATCCCATTTCGCGCGCGCGCGCACTGGAGACAAGGAGGATTTTAGATGAACGATATCATAAAAATAATCAATTCTAGTGAAGATCAACTGTCCATCAAGCAAGGTGACTTTAACCCATTTCAATGATAAATATGAGTTGTAAATCCCTAATAGTTCACTACTTTAAAGGAGTGATTTTCTGCTCTTTTTTTTATTCTAAAAAAGGTTTCGTACCCAATGCTTTTCGCGCTTTTTCATTGATCGAGGTGGTATTGGCGGTGGGGATTGTCGCGGTGGCGGCGATCCCGCTGATGGGACTTATTCCTGCCAGTCTTAAAAATACGCAGATCTCTTCCGAGGAGACGCAGGCCTTGCGATTAATGACGGCTGTGGTGCAGGATTTTCGCTTTACCCCCTTGAGCAAGTCGCGGTCGGAGATTTTCAAGCTTCCATCGCTTCCGTACAATGGGGCGCAGCTCAACACCGAGAACAAAGTCTGGGTCGATTCCTACTGGATGGTTTATCCTTACAATCAAAAGCCCTCAGGTCAGGCGTTCGAGCTGGAGTGGAAATATGGCGTGATTCCTGAACAAAATAGTTTTGCGGCGGTGGAGGCGACCTTTGTGGTTCGTTGGCCCGCAACGGTCGATGAGACCTCGGGATCTCAAAAAAAGAAAAAAGTCGGGGGAGAAGTGAGCTGTCTCGCCGCCTTTCCTCGGCCAAGAGAGTGATCGATCGGAATTAAAATATGGCATTAAAATTGAAAAAAGAGAAGAGCTTCACGCTGGTCGAGCTCTTGGTTGCGATGGCGATCACGTCGGTGCTTGTTTTTCTTTTTGTACAGATGATCGATCTCGTGAGCCGCTCGATCAAGCTTTCATCCCAGATGATGGACTCCAATGCGAAGGCAAGATTTGTGTTTGATCGGATGGCGATGGATTTTGAGCGGATGCCCAAACGGTTGGATATGGGTTATGTGATGACCAATGCGGCTCCCGGAAATGATTTTTTTCGCTTTGTCTCCCGATTGAAAGGTCCCGGAGGGGATCGAACGGTCTCTTTGGTCGGATACAAGTTGATGAAAGATGCCAAAGGATATTATGGGCTCTATCGGGGGGTTCATGGGTATAACTGGGAGGATCTTGGGTTTATGGGATTGAACGAAAGCGGACAGCCCCCGGATCTTTTGAACCTCAATCCCGCGATCGCGATAAGGAACGACGATTATGATCTATTGGTTCCTGATCTTTTCCGTGTCACCGTGGCGTTTCAATGTAAAAACGACGGCAAAATTTATCGGGATCCCCCGCAATTTTCCGATGGAACGGTTCAAATCACCAATATCGCCTCCGTCGTGGTTGGATTGGCGATCATGGATAGTAAAACCAAAGGAATGATGACACTGGAACAAGTCGATTTGCTGGCGAGCAAGTTTGTCACGCCTCGGGATGAAGTGCTGCCCTATCAGGCATGGAGCACGAACCTTGAAAAAGGATTTCCTCAATTCATGGAGGGCTTGCCAAAGCCCGTCGCTCAATCCGTTCACATTTACCAGAATTTCTACCCTTTGGATTGATGATCGACATCAAGGGTATTTTATTTTGAGACGACTACTTTAGAATAAAAATAACTTTACTTTCCGCAAACCATTGCTTATTTAATTAAATGAGGTTAAAAATAATATTATTTAAAAGACTTTTGTTAACCGTTTTTTTTACCTCAATCATTCAATTACTTTATTGCGAAGAAGTCATTTTTTTTGATGATTTTAGCAATAGCGGCTCGACAGGCAAAGCTTTGATGGGCCGTCTGCCAAAAATGGCCCCTCGGGGAGGGAGTTGGAACGCCCCATCTGTAAATTATGTTAAAAATCAAAAAGTCTTTACAAGCGATGGTTATGGCGGAGGCTTTCTGACGGTTCCAGAGATAAAGGAGGAGATGAAGAGTTTTCTTTTGACTGGAAAGTTTTATCCGCTGGGGGACAAGGGTTACATGGTTTTCGGCTTTTTTAGACAAATTGAAATAGATCAGCTCTCATTAGGCGTTACGATCTCAAATAAACCACAATCCGATCTTGCCTCGTTTCAGGTTCGTTACAATCTTTTAGGGAGTGGTGCTCTGCAAAGCGGGGAAATAAAAAAAGCCACGGATGAGGCTCCGTATGAAGTCTCTATTTTATATCTCTTTGAGAGTCAAAATTTGAAGGTGACGATTAATGGAGAAGTTGTTTATGAGGGTGGGTTTGAATTTAAAAAAGACTCAACTCAAGTCAAAGATGAAAAATCTAAGGATCTTAATTTTTTAGGATTTGTTTTTGAACATCAATACGTTGAAGATCCCGAAGCAAATGCCTATTTTAAAGAAGTAAAATTCGTTGTGAATCCAGATTAATGAATTATGAAATATTTCCCATGCTTTGTTGTTTTTTGGTTTTTTATGATTCTTTCTCCCAAGATGCCTGCATCTAGCGAGAATATTGAAAAAGTGCCCCCTCTTTTTCCGAAGGTGATGTGGCAGGGAGGAGAAAGGGAAAGTGCCTTGATTCAAAAGTTTTATCAAACGCATGATTATTATCTTTTCAATTTATATGCGACACTTTGGGATGCTTGGCTTCCCGAAATCGCTCTTTCCATGTATGAACGAAAGAACGGGGAAGAAGTCTTAGGTAAAAAAACAAAATGGCTCCTCGATATCCGCGATATAGATCAATCTGGATATGTTTCTACAATGCAACATCGCGGGTTAGGGCATCCTTTGGGTTGGCCCTTTCCTCTTTTCACGCAAATAGAGGGACCGGGATGGGTCTTTGGCGCTCCTGGACTCCCCTATGTGGGAGGTCACAACATAGAGCTCATTGAAAATCTGAATGGGTGGGAGTTGAAAGGCGTTGAAATGGGGGAGCCCACTGAGAATTCAGGAAGAAAATTTAATTTGACCCAAGCAAACGCGGAGATGACGACTCCCTTTATATCATCATCCCGGAATGCGGCACCAAATTTCCGTCTCGATTTAAAGCAAATGGATCCAACGATGAAAATCAGACCTTATCTTCAATTGAAAACAAAAAAGAAGATGAATTTTGAGAGTTTCAAAAAAGTCTATTTCGAGTTAGCAAAGCGAAATCCGGAATGCGATTATTATTGGGCTCAAGTGCATCCTTTTGTAGATGAGGGGGATCTTATCACAGGAATCAAACTGGGCTTTGAAAATAATACCCCGGGGTCGATCGATCTTCAGGTTTTTGCGTCCGCAGTGGATACGCGGCATCCGCTGAACAATGCCTCCTATTTGAAGGGGATTTCGGACTATTATCTTTGGACGGGAGATGTTAATTTTCTCTCAAAAAATATAGAAAAAGCGAGAAAAGCCCTCGAATACATGGTCACGGAATTTGATTTGAAATCGGGGATTGGAAAGATTCCTTGGTTCGGCCATAATGGAAAAAGCGGTCTTCGTGTTCAAGGGGGACACGTGGAAATGATTCCTGGGATGGGGATTGGCTCGAACTACTTCGACTTGCTACCTTGCGGAGGGGATGATTTTTATACGACGATCTATGGCTATTTCGCTTTGAAGAAATGGGCGGATATCGAGGAGATGATCGAAAAAAACGCTGCATTATCCATCCCGTCCGCCAAGGCCGATTATTCGTCGTCGTCGCTGAGAAAAATAGCCGATAATTTGAGAAAGAAGGGGAGCGAAAGATTTTGGGATCCGAAGGTCGGTCGTTTTGTGACTAGTATCGACGTCGATGGTGTTGCCCATGACTATGGATTTACGACTCTTAACTTGGAAGCGATCCACTACGGTTTTGCGGACAAGGAGAAAAGTGCCTCGATTCTGAGTTGGATCGATGGTGCGAGAAAGATCGAGGGGGATACCTCCCAGGGATCGGATATCTATCATTGGAGAATGGGGCCCCGCGTCACAACGAAAAGGAACGTTGATTGGTATACCTGCGTGTGGAATGCCCCGAGTTCGATTCCTTGGGGAGATCAAATTCAGGATGGGGGGTCTGTTATTGGATTTTCGTATTTCGATCTGATGGCGAGGTTGAAAAATTTGGGAAGTGAAAACGCGAAGAAACGTGTTTTGGAGATATTGAGTTGGTTTGAAGAGACTCAAAATGAGGGGGGATACCGTGCTTACTATTCTAAACCGGATCGAGGAACACTTCAAGGAGGGGGACCTCCGGGAGGACTGGGAGTCGACAATGAGTTTTACGAATCGCTCTTGCTCCCACAGGTTTTTCTTCAAGGCTTCTTCGGTTTTGAACCGAAAACCGATGGCTTTGCGCTTGATCCTAAAATTCCTTCCGATTGGAAGAACTACGAAGTCTCCGCATTTTCCTGGAAGGGGGGATTGATGCGAATCAAAGCGATTGACGCCCGTCATTGGGAGATCGAGCGGTTAAGCGGAGATCCGTTGAAAACATTGCTTTATCTCAAGGAAAATCTCAAAGGAACCGTCCTGACAAAAGGGGGTGATAAAAAAGAGAGTCGCAATGAATTCAAAATCACCGCTGATCACCCCGCTCTTTTAATAGTTCTTGAAATCGGAAAACCTGTTGAAATACAAATCGACTGATTTTACCGGAAAACCAGCTTTTTTGAGTGCTAAGTTCAAGGAAAAGATTGTATAAAATGAGGGATTTAAGTTAAATTCTCTCCAAAGATCAGTGTGCATCAGCGAAAATAAGCGGTCCCTTCTCTGACTCTCAAGATCGATTCGCTTTGCACCAAACCCTTTCACTCCCCGTTTCAAGACATTGAAACCTTTCGTAGCACTGAATTTTTACTTGAAATATGTAAAAAAACACCACATGCTTTATCGAGTTCATATGAAAACTTTCCGTTTTAAGATTTTTTTTGTTTTTTATATGATTTTTTTATCTTTCCGACACTCGCTTTTAGGAGCCTCCGTTTATACGGGAGTCGCAGGCGGGGATTTTGCCACGGGGGGGAATTGGAACGCAGGAGTTCCCATTGCTGATACAGGTTTTATCATCAACGGAAGTTCCACCATTTTATCGACGGTACTGGGCGGTTCTGTTGCGCAACTTTTTATCGGTCATGGAGGAGGGAATGGAACGCTTACCATTCAAGCGGGGGGAAGCTTAACGACGACCAGTGGTATCAGTTTAGGCCGAGATGCGGCAAGGACGGGAATCATGACTATTTCCGGAGGAAGTGCCACGATTAACGGGAATCTGACTATTGGAGATTGGGATGGGGCTGTAAACGGAGGGGCTTCGACCCTTAATTTCAGTTCAGGAACATTAAACACCAATACAACTGTTGAATCGGGGAATGGCAATGCAGGGAGCCTGATCGATATGTCGGGTGGAACATGGACACTCACCAACGGAAATCTCGATCTGACCCGGCGCAATGCCTCCACTCTGACGATGAGCGGTGGAGCGATGACTTTTGATGCGACACACGGGATCACCTTTGGAGTTGGAGGAGGCACAGGGGGAATCCTCAACCTCACAGGAGGAACGATCACTCTCGGAACCCAAGGCATCGCCTCGGCAGGAGGATCGCATACCCTCAATTTGGGAGGTGGAACACTCAAAGCGGGAGCAACATGGAGTTCCTCGATGAATATGGCACTCACAGGAACAGGCGGCGATGTCACCTTTGATACCAATGGAAATCAAATCACGTTGACCGGAGCGTTGACCGGAACAGGAGGTCTGATAAAAGCCTCCACAGGAACGCTCAATGTCAATGGCACCTCGAACACCTATTCAGGAACCACAACAATCAATGCTGGAACCGTAAAAGCGGGGGCGGCGAACGCGCTCAGTTCGAGTTCAGCCGTGAGCTTGGCGAACACGGCAGGAGCGATTTTAGATTTAAATAGTTTTAGTAATACGATCGGATCACTTGCAGGCGGAGGAACGACCGGAGGAAACGTGACGCTTGGGACCGCAACGCTCACCACGGGGGGGGATAACACAAGCACGACTTACGCAGGGGTGATCTCAGGAACAGGAGCGGTGATTAAAAATGGAACGGGAACACAAACCTTTACGGGAACGAATACGACCAGTGGAACGTTGACGATCAATGCCGGAACGGGATCGATCGGAACGGCTGCGGGAGGAAGTTGGGCCGGATCTGTGATTGCGAATTCGGGAGGAACCCTCAAAGGACGGGGAACGATCGGAGGCAACGTGACGATTAACTCTGGAGCGACTTATGCTCCTGGAAACTCTCCAGGGATTCAGTCGATCGTCGGAAACCTAACCCTCGCCTCCGGTTCCCGGACGGAGATTGAGATCGATGGAGCGACTCCCGGGAATGGAGCGGGGTTCCATGATCAGATCAACGTCACAGGAACCGTGACGATCCAAGGGGGAACGATCGCTCCGATGAATCTCTTTAGTGGCTCCAGTGGCTACACCCCTGCCGCAGGTCATCGCTTTGCGGCGATTACAGGAAGTTCGGTCACGGGAACCTTTACGACGATTGATAACTCTGGAAACACCGCCGGACTCTCCTTTATTCCAGAATACACTAACAACACCGTTTTTCTACGAACAACCTTTTCAACCTTCGCCAATAACAGCACCTTGGGACTCACAGGGAATCAGATCCAAGTGGCGGCGCAGCTCGACAGTTTTCGACCGGCCACGATTGTGACGGGAGCCAATGCCACTGATGCCGATCGGATTTATGGAGCTTTGACGTTATTGAATAATGAAGGGGTGAAGAGTGCGATCACGCAGATGAGTCCTGAGAAATTAAGCGCAATGCC
>CAMCSM010000019.1 GCA_945877805.1 Methylacidiphilum caldifontis
AGTGGAATCGTCTCTTTCCTTCCCCTTCATCCCATTCCAATAACTAACTCAACCCCTCAAAAAATCAGACCAATCACTCAAATCCTCATCCTAATCTCTTAAATCCCTTGCGATTACTGAAATCTCTCCAGCTAATCTCATTTGCACCCGAAATCGATTTGCATCTCAAAAACGGTCACTACCCAGACAAAGAGTGCGAGGCACAACCAAAATACAAATTTCCCCGCGGTGAGTCCCTTTTTTTCCCTTAGGTTGACGACTATGCAAAGGCAACGAGAAGAAAAATATCTTTTTAGTCGTCGTGAGTGATGAAGCCGATTTTTCTGCGGGGAGGTTCCGATGAGGGAAGCAGGAGGGGTCGAATTTTTTGGATGATGTCGCGCAGGGCGGAGTCATGGGAGAGAAGCGTTTTTTCGATGGAAAGGAGTCGTTTTTCCAGGGTGGCATTAGTGGAAAGTTCTTCTCGGGTTCGGATAAAGGCATTAATGAGATAAACACTCATAGTGATGGCTTGTGGGCTATTGAGCACAGTGGCCGCCATCAGTGCTCCGTGTTCCGTAAAGGCGTTGGGCAAGAAACGAAGATTGCGTTTAGGGGATGCGGTCACAAATTGTGACCGCATGGCCTCGGATTCCTGTGCGGTGAGTTGGAACATGAAGGAGGCAGGGAAACGGGCGAAGTTCCGTTTGATGGTTTGATTGAAAACCTTGGTGGGGACGCCGTAGAGTGCGGCCAGATCGGAATCCAAAACGATTTTTTGTCTGCGAACGGTGAAGATGATGTTGGAAATATCGGCGCTCATAAAGTTTTTTTTGAGTGATAGTAGTCGCCTTCAAAGTCGTCAACAGTCCAGCGCCACCGCGATATCCTGGTCTCTTTTGCCCAAGCGGGAGCCGTGAGACCTCCCCTAGTTCGTTCCTTTGTCAAACTCCGACAAATGAAACTGTATTTTTAAAATTCATAAATCGGAATTCAATGCAATGTAAATGGGAGTAGAAATGTTTTCATGAAAGATAAATCCCTGATTTCGTCCTTTGACCGATTTATGTTTAATTTAGTATTTGACCTCTACTCGCATAACCGTACGTTCAATTATAAGTAAAACTCATGAATATCCACGAATACCAAGCTAAAGAATTGATGGAAAAGTACGGGGTCGCTACGCCGAAAGGAAAAGTAGCCGAAACTCCAGAACAAGCGGAAGCAATCGCCAAGGAGATCGGCGGATCGAATCTGGTGATTAAAGCCCAAATTCACGCAGGAGGCCGAGGCAAAGGAACTTTTACCTCCGGCTTTAAGGGAGGGGTTCATCTCTGTGATACCCCGGCAAAGATTAAAGATTTCGCCTCGAAAATGCTCGGTCAAACCTTAGTCACCCATCAAACAGGACCGGAAGGTCGTTTGGTCAATAAGCTTCTGATCGCCGAATCGACCTCGATTGAAAAAGAGCTCTATTTCGCGATTGTCATGGATCGTACGAGTCAGTCCCCGGTCATTATCGCCAGCACCGAAGGGGGAGTTGATATTGAGGCGGTTTCTGAGAAAACCCCTGAAAAGATTACTCACGAAATCGTCGATCCAGCTCTTGGACTTCAACCGTTTCAAGCGTTAAAGATTGCTAAATCGCTCGGTCTCAAGGGGGATTTAACGAAACAGGCGGTTAAACTCTTTCAAAATCTCTTTACGATGTTCTTAAAGACCGATTGCTCTCTCTTAGAGATTAATCCTTTGGTCATTACGAAGGAAAACAAGGTTTTAGCGCTCGATGCAAAATTCAATTTCGATGATAACGCCCTTTATCGTCATCCTGAGATTGTTGCCTATCGCGACACCGCGGAAGAGGATCCTCGTGAAGTCGAAGCCTCTAAATTTAGTTTAAACTATATCGGGTTAGATGGAAACATCGCCTGTATGGTCAACGGAGCCGGACTTGCGATGGCAACGATGGATATCATCCAATATGCAGGCGGAAAACCGGCAAATTTCCTCGATGTCGGGGGTGGGGCGAGTGAAGAACAGGTCACGGAGGCCTTCAAGATCCTTGCCTCTGATAAAAATGTAAAAGCGATTCTGGTGAATATTTTCGGCGGAATCATGAAGTGCGATATTATTGCCCAAGGGGTCATCAATGCCGCTAAGATCGTGAAACTCGAAGTCCCTCTCATTGTTCGCCTCGAAGGAACCAATGTCGAAGCAGGAAAGAAACTTTTAAAAGAATCCGGAATGGCGATCATCTCTGCCGATGATCTCGCTGATGCCGCCAAGAAGGCGGTTGCCGCCGCAACTGGAAAATAGGAATTATATGGCCGTTCTCGTCGATAAAAATACTCGTCTCTTAGTCCAAGGAATCACCGGTAAAGCCGGCGCTTTTCATGCGAAAAGCTGTATGGATTACGGAACCAACGTCGTCGCTGGAGTCACTCCCGGACGCGATGGCGAAACCTTTGAAGGAAAAGTCCCTGTTTTCGATACCTCCTCCGAGGCACGTAAAGCAACGGGCTGTAATGCCACGATGATCTTCGTTCCCCCTCCCTTCGCTGCCGATGCGATTATGGAAGCGGTCGATGCAGGAATCGAACTCGTGATCTGTATCACTGAAGGAATTCCGGTCATGGATATGATGCGGGTCAAAACCTTTATGAAAGGGAAATCGAGCCGATTGATCGGTCCGAATTGCCCTGGAATTATTACTCCCGGCGCCTGTAAAATCGGGATTATGCCCGGTTACATCCATAAACCGGGAAAAGTCGGGATTGTTTCACGCTCTGGAACGCTCACTTATGAAGCGGTCTGGCAACTTTCCTCACGAGGAATCGGTCAAAGCACCTGCATCGGAATCGGTGGCGATCCTATCAATGGAACCTCTCAAACCGATGCGATTAAACTTTTCAATGAAGATCCAGAGACCGAGGCGATGATCATGATTGGTGAAATCGGAGGGACTGCTGAAGAAGAGGCCGCCGCTTACATCAAACAATACGTCAAAAAACCGGTTGCCGCCTTTATTGCCGGAGCCACAGCCCCTCCCGGTCGTCGGATGGGTCACGCGGGAGCGATTGTCTCCGGTGGAAAAGGAACCGCAGCCGCTAAAATTGAAGCGCTTTTGGATGCCGGTATCGCCGTTGCCCACACTCCTGCCGATATGGGATCGACACTCGCAAAGCTGTTGAAATAGTTTGCTTCTCGCCTTCCATAAACCGTTCGGAGTTCTCTCTCAATTCACCCGAGATGGATCGGCTCACCGCACACTCGCTGAATTTAACTTTCCGCCCGAGGTCTATCCCTTGGGACGATTAGATGCCGACTCTGAAGGACTTCTCCTTTTAAGTGATGAACGTCATCTCAATGATCGATTCCTCAACCCCAAACATGCCCATCCCCGAACCTATTGGGTTCAAGTCGAACGAATCCCCTCCTCTGACTCTCTGCGTCAACTGGAAAAAGGGGTCCTGATTCAAGGCTACCAAACCCTACCCGCAAAAGCCTCTCTCATTTATCCGGAAATCACTCCCCGTATCCCCCCGATTCGATTTCGTAAAAATGTCCCCGATTCCTGGATCGAAATGACTTTAATTGAAGGCAAAAACAGACAGGTCCGAAAAATGACTGCCGCCATCAATCATCCCACCCTACGCTTGATTCGAGTTCAAATCGGAAAATTGCACTTGGGATCGCTAAAACCAGGGGAATGGAAAGCGATATCGACCACGGAACAAAAAAATATTTTTTAGACTTCCTTAATTGAAATCATTCAAAGCCTCTCTGCTTCAATTGTTTCTCTTTGATTCTACGTTTATCGAGTAAAATCTTCGATCGGAAATATTGGTATTCTCCTTGCTTTCAGGGGTTTATGAAGGAAATTCATTTGAGAAAGGAAAGCATTTATGAAAAATAACTTTTGGACCACTCTCACTGAAAATCTCTCCCCAGGATCTTATGGAACCTCCCGAAAAAGATATCTCATTTTCTCCAGTAATCGCGACTCACAACGACGTTACTGTAGTCTTAATCGAATCTCCGCAAGCTCCTCAATTTCCAAGCTCCGAATGCCCTTTTATCTCAGAAAGATTAAATCTTCCACTTAGAGAGGAAACGCCGACTCGATGGATCTTACTTCTTTGACCCTCACTTTCCCCTAAGGGAGAGATCCTCCACTCCCATTCCTCTTCAGGAACAAACCAATGGGCCCCATACCAAGGATCTTGACGCTCGACGATCTCCCCAGCTCGATTCAGCCAGATCTCTTGAATATCGGAGATCACAAGCTGAAATTCCCCCCATTCCGTGATCTTCTCTAAATGTCTTTGTTGAATCCTTTGCGCCCATCGAGAAAGCTCCTTCTCAGAGGCCGTAGACAATCGCCTCTCCATCTGCTCGAGCGGAACGATCGGGAGTTGACTCAGTAAGTTAAGACTAACGACCAAATCGACCTTCGAACTCCAATCGATCTCCGGTTCTGGAAAAATCTCCCCTTTTCCCACTCCTTCGATCACCCCGCTCAGATCGACGGTATGAAGCTCAATTCGAGAGTCCCTCACCGCTCTCCAACGGATCGACCACGGATGAATGAGATCGACCAGAACAATCCGCTCGAGCCTCTGAAGCTCTCGGGAGCTCCAAGGAATATCCAAGCCAGAGCCACTCCCACAAAATAAAACAGAACGGAGCTCTGGGTGAGCTTGAAGAACCTGAATGATCTTCTCTTGAGTCCTCGTGAGATGCGGTTGCCACTCCTTTTGACAACGTCGATAACGGGCCGAAATCCCAATCGACTCACTTAAATACCCCCACTTTCTCATCCTCCAAGAACAAGGGCTCGTCAAATAGTGAAACAACTCAGCAATCATATCATAGATCTCAAAGATAATTTGAGAGAGGTTCCTCTGATCGTAAAGATCATTCTTTCCCTCGAACTTAAAATCAACCTAGATAAAAGGGGACAACGAAAGGCAAAGTTCACCAAGGTTATAAAATTCAATTTAAACCACTTATCTTCACTGATCCTCGCTAATAGGGAGGTTCAAACAGTCCAAATTCCAAAAGCAGAGTGAATTTTGTTCGGTAACAAAATGGGATCGATGATTGTAACGACTCTCGTAAATGCATTTACAGAGATCGTTATGATCATCGATCCCGATTCGGTCTCAACCGAATCTCTTCTTGTTTAAAGTCATTCTAAATTAGTGTTTATTAGTGTAAATTAGTGGTTTAAAAGGCATTTTCTTTCCCCTTAGGATTGCGCTGCCTCTCAGCGTGGTCTGCCCCGTCATCTGTCCCGGTTTTCAACGGGAGTTTCTGCCTTTACCGGAAGAATCTAACGGCTCTCTTTTGAAATCGTCACAATCAGAATCCCCCAAATCGTCACGGCGATTAAATTAAAGGGCATCTGCAATAAAGCGGGCATCGAGTAAATCACGTAAACAATGGGCAGCCAAAAGCAGATATTCGAAATCCAAAGCGGCAGAAAGCGATTCGTAAAAAACCGTGCGAGCGGAAAAAGTTGCTCTCTTGTTTTTCTAAGATCGAACCCCTCCTCTTTCCATAAAAAAAAGAGACTGTTCATCGGCACCGTAAGGAATAGGGAATAGAAACAGATATCCACAAATACCTTTTGATGGAGTGTCTTCCAGTCGGTCCCAGAGCCAAACCACTCGCTCTGAAATTGATAAAAATAATCGGTTAAAATACTCAACCCGCCCATTAAAAATATTTTGAAGATCATATCGATCAAGTGCTCGCGAGACCACTTCCCGGAATCGACAAAGTAGACCCGAAAGATTTCCGAAAAAACCCCTGCGGCTAAGGCCCCCACGGAAAAAGAGAAAAGGTATCCTCCCTGCGCTTTTGCCTCTGAAAGGGCTTTAAAAAAGGAGTGGGTCCAGGAAACCTCAAACGAATAGCAAAAACCGAGAAGCAGCATGATCAGCTGCAAGAGCAAAGCCGGCAACCAATTCAATTGAATCGATCTCCAGCCAATCCTTAATCCTCTCATCAACGCAATCATGGTTTCCCCTCGACGTTATTTAAGATGCCACGCAACGATTCAATGGTGGTCGGATGATATTTCTTGGGAACTTGAAAAAAAGAGACCGGCTCAGAGCTTTGTTCTTCGAATCGTGCAATTTTCCAATAAAACGGATTCTTTTGAGATCCCCATTCGAGTTTGACTCCCACTTCCTCCCGAGAACGAAGATAAAGCAGGACTTCATCCACCTTCTCTGGCCAAAGAGGACGTACGGCCGCTTGACGGATTTGATCGTGGATCGGGCTGAATTGAGTGAAAATCTCTTTTAAAAAAGGGTGGGTCACCGTTTCCCCACGAATCAACCCCTTCTCTCGTTGATTGAATTCCCAAAACCGGGAGTCGAGTTTCAACCAGCTCGCCACTTTCGCCGTTTTTGATCCGATCCACCCCTCCACTTTCTCCTTCTCGGCGACAGGACGAGTCAGATCATAAGAGGAAAAGCCTTCGATATTGAGATCGCTCATCCGATTTAAATGATGCTTCGTTCCTTGAGTCGCCTTTTGAACATCTTGCCAACGAAACTCCCAATAAGCGCCATCCCGATGCTCAAGCCCCGTATATTGTCCACTGTGAGAGTCATAAAGAATTGACCAAAACTTGGTTGTCGCATCGATGCGCCAAATCCCCGCTTGCTCGACGATTCGATACTCCTGCTCAAAATCCCCCTCTAAGGTTTGAACGATCACACGTCCGGCCCAGAGGGAGGGAGTCATCAACAAACAAAAAAAACAGAGTCTCTGTAAAAAAGGAGCGACCGTTTGAGAGATTCGCTCTCTGTTTTTAAAAAAGATCATTATCCTTCGATGATTTGAATCTCAACAGGATCGACCTGAACTCCATTTTCCTTCAACCAAATAATCGCTTTTTTGACAGTTTCACGATCCCCTTCCACCTCTAAAGCGATAATCCCCATCTCTTTCGTAACGCTCGCGTTATGAATGGTAAATAGAATCTCAAATTTTTGCGCCAACTGACAAATGAGCGGCTTGCGCTGTGCCTCCGTAGAGAAGCTCAACCAAAGTCTTTGTTTTTCTGAGGCCATAAATTACCCTCCAGCGATCGCAGGAACGATGCTGATCTCATCGTTCGTTTTCACAGCCGTTGTTTGGTTTTCCAAAAAGCGAATATCTTCACCGTTGAGATAAATATTCACAAAACGACGGACATCCCCTTTTGCATCGAGCAATCGCTCTCCGATTCCAGGAAATTGTTTTTCAAGATCGGTTAAGACCTCTCCAATCGTCGCTCCAGCAGCGTCAACGGTATCGACATTATTCGTTAAATTTCTGAGCGGGGTGGGAATACTGACTTGAACGGCCATAACATTTCTCCTTCTGATTAATTAAACAGTTAAACGGGGATCTTGCGCGAGAAGTTGATCGAACTCGCGTAGACTTGGATTGATCACACGGGGAGCCCCCACATGATCCATCACCGCATCCATCGTTTTAAGACCATTTCCGGTGATACAGATGACAATCCGTTCATCACGAGGAACTTTTCCAGTCTCGATGAGCTTTTTCGCACAGCCGACGGTGACGCCACCAGCGGTCTCTGCAAAAATACCTTCGGTTTCGGCCAAAAGTTTAATCCCATCAACGATCTCCTGATCGGTGATATCTTCGCATGACCCCTTGGTATTGCGAACTTCATTCACCGCATAGTACCCGTCGGCAGGGGTTCCAATCGCTAACGACTTCGCAATCGTATTCGGCTTCGGAACAGGCTTAATTAAATCGGTTCCACTTTTAAAGGCCTGCGAAATCGGAGAACATCCGGTCGCTTGAGCCCCATGGACAGAATATTTTGATTCCGGAATAATTCCGACTTTCATGAACTCCTGATAGGACTTCGATATCTTCGTGAGTAAAGAGCCACTCGCCATCGGGATAATCGTATGCGCCGGCACCTCCCATCCGAGTTGCTCGACAATTTCAAAACCCATGCTCTTAGAGCCCTCGGCATAATAAGGACGAAGATTCACATTTACGAATCCCCAACCGTACTTACCGGCAATTTCTGAGCAAAGTCGATTCACTTGATCATAAGGGCCATGGATTCCAATCACATTGGTTCCATAAACTAAACTATTGAGAACCTTCCCTTGCTCGAGATCGGCAGGAATTAAAACATAGCTTTCAAGCCCAGCACTGGCTGCATTCGCCGCAACGCTGTTCGCTAAATTTCCGGTTGAAGCACAGGCCACAATCTTAAATCCAAGCTCACGGGCCCGCGAAAGGGCCACTGCGACAACGCGATCTTTAAAAGAGAGGGTCGGAAAATTCACCGCATCATTCTTAATGTAAACCTCTTTAGCTCCTAAAGCCTTCGCTAAATTATCGGCTTTAATCAAGGGGGTAAACCCAACCTTGAGCCCCACGGTCGGATCCCCTTCAATCGGGAGAAGCTCACGATAGCGCCACATCGTTTGAGGACGTGACTCAATAATCTTACGCGAGATATTCTTTTGAATCAAAGAGTAGTCGTAAGCGGCCTCTAAAGGGCCGAAATCAAACTCACAGACATGAATCGCCTTCTTCGGATAAAGACGTCCACATTCACGACATTTCAAATTACTAAAAAATTCAGTAGCCATAGATCGTAGGCGCAAATCGAGGGGTTGAGTTCAATGAGAAGACCTTAGAGGGAGGAAAAACGATGTAACTGCAGCATAGCACGGTTACTCGCTTCTCATCCGTCTGAGGGAATCCTCAGCTGGGTTTAGCACCTAAACAAATTCAATCGTTCATGAGAACAATCGAACTCTGGTTGCCGCGGCTTCAAAGGGCCAGTCCCTCCACCGCTCTCGATAAGAGCTGTAGATAGTTATGGCCGGAGGGGGAAAATTGTCAAATGATTTTCAATCAAGCGGTTAATCATTCCAAACATAGCGAAACATCAAAACTCTCAAGGTCGCTGTCAATGGGATCGCCAAAATTGCCCCGACGATTCCCCCCAAAAGATGGGACCAAACTAAAATCGCTAAAATAACGGTCAGCGGATGTAACCCCGTCCGATCCCCCATAATCTTCGGTGAAATAAAGAACCCTTCTAAAAACTGAACTACAGAAAAGACGATCCCGACCCCAATCACCATCCCCCATCCCCCATCCGGTTGAACAAAGGCAATCAGCCCCGAGGCCGTTAATCCGATAACAATTCCTAAATAAGGAACAATACTTAAGATCCCCGTCATCATCCCTAAAATCAAGGCGTAAGGAATTCCGACGATCATCAGTCCAATCGAGGTCAAGACCCCTAGAATCATCGCCACCAAAATCTGGCCTCTAAAAAAGACGATCAAGTAACGATTCACCTCCCCAATCACAAAGACCAACTCCTCTTTCCATAGGGAGGAATGAATCGGAATATATTTTTTCCATGAGGTCTCAATCTTGGCTTGATCACGTAATAAATAAAATAGATAAAAAGGAATGAAAAGAAATCCGAGAATCAAGCTCGCCGTCCCCCCAACTCCTTTGATCCCTTGCCAAAAATAGGCAAGAGCCTGTTGGCTCCAATTCGGCCATTCGGACTGAAAAATAAGTTGAAGCTCATTGAGCTTTTTTTGAACCGCCGGATAGTCATTGGAAGAGCGTTCGATCGATCCCTTCCAAAGAAGAATTTTCTCAGGGAGATCCGAGGAAAACTTCACCCCCTCTTGATAAAGCTTCGGAAAGAGCCAAAGCCCTATTCCGATCATCATAAAAAACAGGATCGTAAGTAAAACAAGAATCGCATTCGACCGGGAAAGTTTTACTTTTTTCTCTAAAAAAACGACAACGGGATGTAAAATATAAGCAATGATGGCCGCAATCCCCAAAGGCAAAAAAACATCCTGCAACTCTTTAACAAGGGTAAAGAATCCAAACCCTATGAGAAAAAAAATCCCGACAAGAACGAGAACGGAGATTCCCGCAATCGACCACCCCACGATCCGCTTCTGAGTCTCATTAAGAAAGTTCATAAACTATTAAAGCACAGACTGCGGAGCCCTTTCAAGCTCTCATACAGATTTGTCTCAGTGGCGTCGATTTAAGTGCAAAGAAAATACAATTTTACCACAGGGTAAACGGAGGGCAGCAGAGGAAAATTCAATTTACTCTTAGTTTTCCCCGCAGTGAAAAAACTGGCTTTTTTTTATGTTAAGTTGACGCCTATGCGACACGTCGGGGGATCACGCCCTACGACATGACCAACGCATCCCAAATTCATCCGACAGTCCTGCAATATCGATCGATTTTCTTGAAGTGCATCGGTTTCGCATTGTTACGTGATCGCTCCCAATCTATTCCTAATGCATGAAATGGTTTAAAGTCATTTTTAAACCGCTTATCCCCCCACGATCAGCCCATCAGCCCATCAGCCTTTAAATCCCTTTCCACCTGCCCCGCCTGCTCCGAGTTTAGTGTCGGAGTACTCTTATCGAGTGCTTGATCTTTTCTCAATCCATGAAAGGGTTAAGCTCTGTCGTTCGGTAGATTTTCAAGGGCGGCGATACGCTCCTCTAAGGGAGGGTGAGAGGAGAAGAGAGCCATGAAGCCAGAGGGCTTCGCACTGATTTTAAATGAGGCAATCGCTTCAGATCGATTGTCGTAAATCGGATCAGAATGACTGATTTGACTCAGTCGTTTTAAAGCATCGATCATCGGCTGCTTACCCCAAATCCTAGCCGCATCGGCATCCGCTCTGAATTCTCTCCACCGTGAAAATCGCATCACAATCATCGAGGCTAAAAATCCGAGTAAAATCTCGCAAACAAACGCCGCAATATAATATCCCCAACTTGGTCCCGAGCTCTCACGATCATCCTTTCGGAGTGCGTTATCGATAAACATTCCCATAATTCGAGAGAAAAAGACCACAAAGGTATTTAACACCCCTTGAAGTAAAGTCATCGTGACCATATCTCCATTGGCGATATGAGAAACCTCGTGAGCTAAAACCCCTTCGACTTCTCGCTTATTCATTCCTTGCAAAAGCCCCGAGCTCACAGCAACAAGAGAATGTTTCTTGGAACGACCGGTCGCAAAGGCGTTCACTTCAGGGCTCTCATAAATTCCAACCTCAGGCATCGGAATTCCCGATTTTTTCGCCTGGGCCTGTATCGTATTTAAAAGCCACTCCTCCCCGCCGTTCGAAGGTTCTTTGATAATCTGGATACTATAGGCACGAATCGCCATCCACTTTGAAATCCACAAGGAGATAAAACTTCCGGTGAAACCGATCACTAAAGAAAAGGTAAAGAGGGTACCGTAATCGATCCCTGTTTTGGTCATCCAACGATTCAATCCAAGAAGATTGATCGCAAAACCGACCACCAGCATAATTGCAATATTCGTTCCAAAGACAAGGAGCCATCGTTTCATAATGAGGGCAAAGTAATCGAGGTTTTTAAAAATGCAAGGGAGAGGATCAAAATAAATCGGAAATTTTATCTTTTAGATGGGTCACCATGGAATAGTCGTTTTTAAAGATCTCGGCCTCACTCTCAGCAATCGTTCTCAATCGGATCGGCTCCTCCACGAATTCTTTTAAATGATCGCAATCCTCCTCTGAAAATCGCAATGAGGGAATTCCTCCATAGAGTTCCCCTTCTGACGGCTCGCTGATCACCGCACAACGGTTATTGAGGAGATAGGAAATCCGCACCGCTTCAAATAACGGTCGGTCGTAGGAATGGAGATTTAAAATCGCTTTCGATCTCGCAATCCATTCATCACGCTCCTTGCCATAGACCCCCTCTAAGATTTTCAGATTGGGAATTTTCTTGGCGATCTTATCGAGAATCGCCGCTCGCCGAGGGGTTACGGCCCCAAAAAAAAGAAGATCGATCTCCGGATTCTGTGCCAATTGAATTTTTTGGAGTTGAGGATGATACCCTGGAATCACCAAGGTCGACTCGATTCCCTGCCTTCGCAGCCAATCTTGATTCTGGAGACTGTAGTCCCAAACCCACCTCGCCCCTCGCAAGACTGCCAACGCTCTTTCCTGAAGCCACTCCGGCAAAGCCGTAAGATGCTCTAATTGATAAACCCCATAAGGAGCCTCCCCGAGGATCTTGGGATCAGGAATCAGATGATAGCCCAAAAGGAGATTCATCTCTTGAGGATGAAGTCGATTGATCGCTCTTATCGCCTCAACTCCTAAATCTCTTAATGAGAGCTCTAAAAGTTCTGCAATCTCCTCAAAACAGCGGCTATGAAGGTACCCCTCAGGCTGCAGCGTCACAATTTGAAACTTCATTTTATTGATTCATCCCTTGCGAATTATGGAAAACCTGCCACGTTTCTCTGACTTTACAATATGGAACACATTTCAATCAGTTGGATCGGCTACGCAATTTTCCTTACCTTTGTGATCACACTCCTTGGGATCGATCTGATCCTCTTTCGTAAAAAAGATCAGGTCATGACGATGAAAAAGGCGGTCGGATGGACCGTTTTCTGGATCTCCCTTGGACTCTCTTTTAATCTCTTGATCTGGCATTGGTATGGAAAAGAAAAAGCCCTTGAATTCCTAACGGGGTACGTCATTGAGTACTCCCTGAGCGTCGACAATCTCTTTATCTTTCTGATTATTTTTAATTATTTTAACGTTCCGGAAAAATATCAACATCGTGTTCTCTTTTGGGGAATTCTTGGAGCGCTCGTGATGCGCGGATTAATGATTGGGATTGGATCTGCGATCATTATGAAATTCCATTGGCTACTCTATCTCTTCGGTCTTTTCCTTTTAATTACAGGAATCAAGCTCCTCTTTAAATCGGAGGAGGAACATAATCCTGGGAACAACCCCCTCCTGCGTCTTTTTCGCAAATACTTTCCGCTCACCCCTGACTATCATGGGGATCGATTTTTTGTGCGACTCAATCGAGTTTGGTATGCCACCCCGTTAATGATGGTCTTGATCTGCGTTGAGTTTACCGATCTCGTTTTCGCCGTTGATTCAATCCCGGCTATTTTCGGAATCACCCGCGATCCCTTTATTGTCTTCACCTCAAATATTTTTGCAATTTTAGGACTCAGATCGCTTTATTTTGTTTTGGCTAATGTCATGGGGGCATTCCATTACTTAAAATATGGATTAGGGGCGATCTTAACCTTTGTCGGAATTAAAATGTTAATCGCAGAAACTCCCTTCGCGATCTCGACCGGACTCTCCCTGACTGTGGTGATCTCGATTTTGATCATTTCCATCATCGCTTCAACTCTTAAGAAAAAAAACTGAAACGAATTTTCTGGTTCCTTCCTGTTTGAAGTGGAATAAAAGGCATTTAAATTGTATTTCATAGGTTTTATCTCATTCCCCTTCAAAAGGGAAGGAACCTATTTTCTTTACTTCACGAGAGAACGGATAGAATACTCGAACACTTTCTTAAAAACGCTTTTATTTTTCTCAATTCCCTCTTAACCTCTTCATATGTCACAGCTCGAAACAGCTCCCCTCAATCGTAAACCTTCCTGGATTCGTGCTAAAATCCCTGGAGGAGCGGTTTATCAAGAAACGATCAATATCGTCAAGGAGCACAAACTCCACACGGTCTGTGAAAGTGCTCAATGCCCCAATTTAGGGGAATGTTGGTCCCGTAAAACGGCAACGATCATGATTCTCGGCAATATCTGCACCCGAAGCTGTGGCTTCTGTGCGGTGAATACCGGAAAACCGACCGAGCTTGATATGGATGAACCGCGTCGAGTCGCCGAGGCGATAAAAATCATGGGATTAAAACATGCCGTGATCACCTCCGTGGCTCGTGATGATCTCAAAGATGGTGGGGCCTTGGTTTGGAAGATGACGATTGAGGAGTCCCGAAAAGCAAATCCTGGGACTCATCTCGAAGTCCTGATCCCTGATTTTAAAGGAAAATGGGAACATTTAGAGACCGTCCTCTCTGCCAAACCGGATATACTCAATCATAATGTCGAGACCGTTCCCCGTCTGCATAAAGTGGTTCGCCCCCAAGCAAAATACGAACGGTCGCTGGAGATGCTGGATCGGGCCAAAAAAGCGGGGTTCGTCACCAAATCGGGACTGATGCTCGGCATTGGGGAGACGGAGGTTGAAATTGAATCGACTCTTCGTGATTTATCGGAGATCAAACTCGATATTTTAACCCTCGGACAATACTTGCGCCCATCCGAAAAACATCTCGCTGTCCAACGCTGGGTTCACCCTGATGAGTTCCTTCACTGGAAAACAGTAGGACTTGGTGAGCTCGGTTTTGGAGTTGTAGAATCCGGCCCGCTCGTTCGAAGCTCCTATCATGCAGACGAACAATCAGCAAAATACGTCTCCTAACTCTGTGACTGTTGGAGTTTTTATCTACCTCCAGAAAATTCAAAAGAGTTCAACTCCCTGGATTGCCTTTGTTTTACTCTCACTCATGAGCTTTGCAGAGAATCCCAAAGAGGGGATTCGCCCCACGTTCCTCGTGATCATTCCAGACTTTGAATGCTCCGGACTCGTCGATCCCGCCATTGTTCGTAGTGAACCGGCAATCCTCTGGGGAGGAACCGCCAATCTCGGAGCAAAAGAGATATTTGCCCGCCTGCATCTTCCCAATCTGCTCCTGCCCCGTGAACCGGACCTTCCCTCGATCATCACGCCGTGGCTTCCGCTGACAAAAGCGCTGACACGACCTCAAGTGGTTTTTCCCTCCTTCATCCCCTATCAAAAAGGGAAAGATTTGTTCGTTTTCCAATACGATTGGAGACGTAATATCGGGACCGAGCTCACCCTCCAACTCCAAATTGCTCTCGATGATTTTGCCGATCAACATTCCGTTGCGATGGGTAAACCGAACAGTCCAACCTCAATGGTGATTATTGCCCATGGAATGGGAGGGCTTTTGATTCGATCGTTAATTGGACAAAATCCACGCATTGCCGAAAAAATTGAACAGCTTTACTTAGTGGGGGTCCCTCATCTCGGAACTCCAGAGGCACTCGCGCGATTAATCTCTGGGGTCGGATTTTACACTCGTGAAACAGCCCTCATTTCTCAGGAAACACGGGCTCTTTCACGACTCAGCTCCATCTCTTTTCCTTCGCTCTACCAAATGCTTCCACTGGGAGAGCTTCATTGGGTTAAAAACTATTCGAAAACCCCCTCCCGACGAGTCGCGGCCGATGATCTCCTCAAAACCGGAGAATGGGAGGAGACCTGGCCCGCCGCTCTCGAGGAGAAAAAATATTATCTCGATCCATGGCTCAAAAGCCTGATGAACGGCTATCAAGAGCCGATCGATCGGAAAAACTGGGAGTTTTGCCAAGACCCGAGTCTTCTCTCTCTTCAAAGCCTGCTTGCTCAAGTCAGAGATTGGCGGATCTCCCTAGGAACCTTGGGCTATACACGTCAGCTCATGACACGACCGGGAGAAAAACCGCGCCTCCTCATCGTCGCAGGAAAAGGGGTCAAAACTCCCTTTGGCTATCAATCAGAAGGAGAGGGACTCCAGACTCAAATCACTCCTCTCTACGCACCTGATATTGATGGCGATGGAGTGGTCACGTTAGAATCTGCTTTAGAATCCAATCCCCCAGAGTTAACCCTTCTTTTAAAAGGGACAACCCACGAGAAACTCCTCGAAGATCCCCTTTTTCTCAAAGAAATTCTGAGTAAAAAATAAAGATTCGTTGTTTAATCCATTCCTTGTATTAAAAATCAATTTTACTAAACCGAGACAAATGGAGCACTTCCTGCTTTATCTTTCATTAAAAAAATGACGAATCCCTCACGCCTCTTTCTCTTTGCCGGTGGAAACCATGGAAAATGGCACGTTCAGAGCATGAACACCATTGTTGGCGATCCTCTTCCAATCGTGACCCATCTCGAGGTTTATTCCGAGAGCGAAAGCGTTCCAGAAACCGATCTTCTCTGGACTCTCCGAGGCATCACCAGCAATGAACGGTACGTCAATCAAGAGGAAAAAAAAGAACTCACCTCAAAACAGGAGGGATTAGGTCGTCCCCAGTCGACAGATGCAGCTCTCATTCCGATTCGTAAAAAGCCGGAATGGTGGGCTCTCACGCAACAGGAACGTCGAGAAATATTCGAAGAGAGCTCAAAACATATTCAAATCGGAATGAAAGCTCTCCCCGCAATCGCACGTCGCCTCCACCACTGCCGAGATCTCAGCTCCTCGGAACCGTTTGATTTTTTAACCTGGTTTGAATTTACCCCCGAAGAAACGGCCCTTTTCGATCAACTCCTCGCCGACTTAAGAGCGACCCCTGAGTGGGATTTTGTCAATCGAGAGATCGATATTCGACTCATGCGCTCCTGATCGTGATTTTGCCCTATTTAAGATTTTCATTTTCCTAGTTGATAAATGAGAAGACTCTGCTTTTATTAACACACTATGAAACGCATTGCCCCTTTATTATTTTTAAGCATTTTTGCTCTCATCGGCTGTAATGAACAAAGTTCAACCGATGTCACCACAGGAGTTCAAGAACCGTCAGGAACCGCTGGAGCGATGCCAGAGCCGGCAAACTCACAGGCAACGCTCAACGCCCCTCAAACCGCTGCCTCCCCCCAAGATTCGAATAAACCTTGGAGTCCTTCAACCGAAAGCGGTACTCAGGCAGCCACTCAATCGACTGCCCCTGTGGTCAAAGCCCCTGCTTCGACTTCAAAATATTCAAAGGGAATTATCATCCCTGGTAAAAAAGGATATGTTAAAAGTCCTTACGCTGAATATGCAGGATTGGTCGATGTTCAAGGATTCCCGGCAGGAACTGAAGTCAAGTGTCCTTACACAGGCAAAATCTTTATCGTTCCCTAAATCGTTCAATTTTTAAAAGAATCGTTAAATTTATGTCCGCTCTGGTTAAAGGAAAAGTCTTTGTTGTTAAAGATAACATCGACACAGACCAAATCATTCCTGCTGAATTTTTAATGCTCGTTCCCACGGTATTGGAGGAGTATGAAAAACTCGGCTCTCATGCAATGGCCGGCCTTCCTGAGTCGAGCTATCAAACTCGATTCGTTCCAGAAGGGTTGATGAAAACCCCCTATACCGTTGTCATCGCAGGACGTAATTTTGGCTGTGGATCCTCCCGCGAGCATGCCCCTATTGCGATGGGCGCCAGCGGATGCCAAGTCGTCTTCGCTGAAAGTTATGCCCGTATTTTTTTCAGAAATTGTATTGCGACAGGAGAGCTTTATCCCTGCGAATCCCTAGAGCGATTGGTCGATAAATTTAATACAGGGGACGAAGTCGAGGTCGATCTCGATAAAGCGACCCTCACCGATCTCAAATCGGGAGTTGTTTTTTCCTTTAAACCTCTCGGAGATGCAAAACCGGTCATTGATGCCGGTGGAATTTTCGACTTCGCACGTCTTAGTGGCATGATCCCTGCCCGTTAGTTCCTTTCGATCCAAAGCGTTCTCAAAACTTAAGTAAGCCATCTTCGTCACTCCTTTTTAACCATTTTTAAATCCAAAGAAAAAATATTTATGAAAAACTATTCTGTAGCAGTTCTCTCCGGTGATGGAATTGGCCCTGAGGTCATGGAGGTCACCCTTCCCATTCTAGAGGCCACGGGGAAAAAATTTGGCTTTGATTTTACCTTTCACCCTGCCCCCGTCGGTGGCATTGCCATCGACCTCAAAGGCAAAGCCCTTCCTGAAGAGACGGTCGAAATCTGTCGTCAAGCACAAGCAATCCTTTTTGGTTCTGTCGGTGGCCCGAAATGGGAGGGACTTCCCCCCAATGAGCAACCGGAACGGGCCGCTCTCCTTCCGATCCGTAAAATTTTTGGGCTCTACGCAAATCTTCGTCCCGCCATTTGCTATCCCCAACTGATCCATGCCTCTCCGATTAAAAACGAATTTATTCCTCAAGGATTTGACGTTCTGGTCGTTCGTGAACTCACGGGCGGAATTTATTTTGGACAACCGAAAGAGACCGTAAAAACCGAGACCGGCGAGCGAGCCGTCGATACGATGGTTTATACCACCGAAGAGATTACTCGAATCACTCACATCGCCTTTAAAGCGGCACAGAAACGTCGTAAACTCCTTCATCTGATTGATAAGGCGAATGTCCTTGAGACGAGTCTTCTCTGGAGAAAAACCGTAAAAGCGATCGCCCCTCACTATCCGGAGGTGACTGTTCAATTCATGTATGTCGATAATGCCGCGATGCAAGTGGCCAAAAGCCCGACTCAATTTGATGTCATGCTCTGTGAAAATATGTTTGGGGATATTATCAGCGATGAGATCGCAGCGGTCACCGGCTCTCTCGGCATGTTGCCCAGCGCCTCCCTTGCAGAGGGAAGTTTTGGACTCTATGAGCCCTCCGGAGGAACCGCCCCTGATATCGCAGGGAAAGGAATCGCCAATCCGATTGCTCAGATTCTCTCTGCCGCCCTCATGCTTCGTTACTCATTCCAAGAGGAGCTCGCCGCTCAAGCCATCGAAAGCGCTGTCAAAAAGTGCATCGAACAAGGCTATAGAACCGGCGATATTTATACGGAGGGAATGAAAAGAGTCGGAACAAAAGAGATCGGACAGATCATCCTTCAGAATCTTTAACATAGTGAATTTAGCCGCAAGAGTACGCAAAGAACTCAAAAATGAAAAAATATGTTCAGGCTAAAATTAGCCTAGAAAAGGAAGTTGAAACCACGGATATCGCGGATCACACCGATTTTCAAAGGTTTAGAAAAAATTACCCCTTCACCTTGTGAGTGAAGGAAAAAACAAAGGTTCATTTTTATAAACTCCTCCATCCGTGGTATCTGTGTTATCCGTGGTTAAATGGATTGCCGATTTTAGGATTAGTGTTTAGCGGTTAAAAATCGTTTTGAATCACTTTTTATTTTGAAGATGATCGGATTTCGCTTTCGCTTTCTCATCCTCATCGAGTTTTCCATTTTTATTCGTGTCATATTGATTTAAGGCCTCTTGCTTGGCCTTTAAATGTTTCTCTTTCTTCTTTTGCAGCATCGTATCGATTTCGGAGGCCTCTAATTTTCCATCTTTATTCTGATCATTTTCAAGAAGTATCTTATTTCTCTTTTCTTCGATCGAGTGGGTTGATTTTTCTGTTTTTTCCTTTGCTGCTCCCTTTTCTGCTCCATAGGTTACAAGAAGCATCAAAGCCGTTAAGAGTGTGAGTTTTTTCTTCATACATGAGATCAAACCCCTAAAAAAACTTGAAGTTTCAGATTTTAAAATATTTTCAGTCCGTGAATGACTTCAACCTAAAAACGGCTAAAACAATAAGAATGGCCTCTCTCTCTCCACGAAAAAAAACAACAGCTCAAAAAAAATCGGCCGCTTCCCCCTCTGATTTCTCTTGGGGAAGCCAAGAGACACTCTACTTCTTTGAACTCACCCCCGATCGCATTCTTGATGCCGCTGAAACGATTGGGGTTCGCTGCACGGGACGTTGCCTCACTTTAAATAGCATGGAAAATCGAGTCTTTGATGTGGAGATCGAAACCGATACCCCTCCCCTTCACCCGAGTGAAAAGTCACGAATTATTAAATTCTATCGCCCCGGGCGATGGACTCGTGAACAAATTAAAGAGGAACATCAATTTCTCACCGACCTTCGCGATGCCGACATCCCTTCGATTGCCCCGATTGCCGATGCGAACGGAGAGACTCTCCACAAGATGCAGGAGCTCGATATCTTTTTCTCCGTTTTTCCGAAACAGGGAGGTCGACACTGCGATGAACTCCAAGGAGAGGAATGGGATCGAGTCGGGCAACTGCTCGCGCGAATTCACATCGTCGGAGCTAAACGAACGGCCCCCCATCGCCTCACCTTAGATCCTCAAACCTATGGACTCAGTAGCCTCAATTACCTCCTTAAAACCGAAGCGATCCATCCGGAGTTTCAAAAACCGTTTTCTGAGGTTGTTCAATCGATCTGCGAAATGTCAGCCCCTTGGTTTCAAAGGGCCGAAAAACAACGGCTCCACGGGGATGGTCATTGGGGAAATCTTCTTTGGGGGAATCTCGGTCCTGCTTGGGTCGATTTTGATGATATGATCAACGGACCCTGCGTCCAAGATCTCTGGCTGATGACGGCAGGCCGTGATGAGGATACCGTTCGTAATCGGGAGCTGCTCATCGATGGATATGAAAAGATGAGAACCTTCGACCATGAGACCTGGCGACTCGTCGAACCGCTCAGGGCTCTTCGCTATGTTCATTTTAGTGCTTGGATTAGCAAACGCTGGAAAGATCCGGCCTTTCCTGCTAAATTCCAACAGTTCGGCACTCGACAATACTGGCAAGATCAGGTGCATGATCTTGAAGATGTCTGGAACTGGATGAATAAAACCGACGGCTCGCTTAATTTCTAATGAAAAAAATAGTCCTCCTCCTCATTGCTTGCTTTCCCTCTCTATTTGCGGCGGAACAACTTCTCCTCAGTATCGCTCCTGATGAAAAAAGCACTCTTGGGATGATGCGCGGTTATACTCGAGAAAATCCCTCACAACCGTGGAGCGAATCCTTTTCCTCCACCCCAGTCATTTACGGCAAAAATGGAATCGCTTGGGGTCGTGGACTCCATGAGCCCGAGGTCGGACTCCAAAAAAAGGAGGGAGATGGTCGCGCTCCTGCCGGTCGATTTAAGATCGGCTTTGCGATGGGCTACGCCAAAGAACTTCCCGTCGGAAATAAAAAATGGCCCTATCATCAAGTCACCGAACGGGATGCCTGGATCGATAACCCCTCGATTCCAGAACACTACAACCATCTCTATACCTTAAAGCCGAACCAAATACCCCCTCCTTGGTTTGAAGGCCAACGTAAGCGCTTAGGTGATTTTGCTTATGAATGGAAAATCTTGATTGAACACAACTATCAAAATCCGATTCCCGGTGCGGGAAGCGCGATCTTTTTTCATATTCGACGAGGAGAAACAAGACCGAGTTTTGGCTGCACCGTCATGGAAAAGAGCACCCTCGAAAAACTCCTCTGCTGGCTCGACCCCCAATCGAGCTCCTGCGACTATGTTCTTCTCACGCAAACCGACTACCTTCGCTTAAAAGCTGGCTGGAAACTTCCCTAAACTCCTCATAAAGAAAAGGATCGTGAAAACGATAAGCTAATGTTCGCTTAAATCGTCAGGGCGTCTCGGTTTTCGAGGAACTGTTCCTGGTCGAGGTCCATGCTTTTGAAAACTCGAATCGGCAGTCCCTTTCCAGAAGCGTGAAATATAAGGAAAGGAATCGCTCACATAATAATGATAAATCCCCTCAGGATATTCGGGCGTCACACCAAATCGCCCATTACACTCATCCAAATCGCCCGACTGAGCGAGATATTCAAAATCTTGCGTGAAGTTGCCATCATATTTTCCGTTCGGGCCGGCTTCACTTTTCGGACGATCCCCTGTTTTTAAGCGATAACTCGGCTTTATTTTTCGAAGGGGACTTTGGAGATCCATCGGATCCGTATGTCCGTAAGGACTGTAGATCGGATATCCATCTGCAGCCCAACCGATCAGAGTCATCTTTTTGCCTTCCCCCCCGTATTTTTGAATGATGCCGTTTGGAACTCCGTGATAGTGATAGGCTCCGTTGGGTTGAACGTGCGCCATATTT
This sequence comes from Methylacidiphilum caldifontis, assembly GCA_945877805.1. Taxonomy (GTDB): domain Bacteria; phylum Verrucomicrobiota; class Verrucomicrobiia; order Methylacidiphilales; family CAMAQI01; genus CAMAQI01. The sequence goes on from CAMCSM010000019.1 coordinate 21,601, forward strand.
TGATCAATACCTAAGTTTGACTCCCCACCAATCGCCTCGTAGGTCCATCCTGATTGTCGATCATCCTTCCAATATTCCTGCGTTCCCGGTTCAATGGGGACCCCATTGATCGCGACCCCAAACCAAGACCATCCCGAGGGGGTGATCTGCGGAGCCATCTTGGGATGAAGGGTCATTTTGAAGGTATAGGTCTTAGGCGTGATCGGATTGGGATTGTTTCGACTTGGGAATCGTCCCGTGGTGTGATCTGGAATTCCATTTGATTGAACAAGCCGAAAATCTCCTTGAGTCGTGATGGAGACCTGAGGCGGTGTCACATCGGATTGAACCGAAGAAAAACTAAAAACAAAAACCACGAATAAACAGGCCGCTCTTGAAGTTTTCATATTTTATAAAATAAACCAAAATCACAAAGGATCAAATTTTTTACTTTCGCAACTTTGTTAATGAGGTGGGGTTTAATCAAATTGATTCCAAGGTGGAATCCGAACTCTCTTTATTTTACTTTAATATGAAATATCCACGCCGCACATTTCTCTCCATTTTTTCTTCTTGGTTCATTCTCATCGGTCTTTCCAAAGCTCAGGAGGTTTCTCCTCGCCGAAAAAAAATAAGAGAAGAGGGGTCCGGTCGCGGTCGTGGCCCAAAACCTTTTGGACCTAAGGCCTCTTTGAGTCTCATTTGGGGGCGGCCCACCTCAAACTCCATCGCACTTAGTGTTCTCAGCGCGACCGCAGTCGAAGTTCAGGTTGAATTCGGAACAGCCCCTGGCGATACCACCAACAAGTTCGCTTTGGGTTTAACTCAACCGAATGTTCCCCTCGAAAAAGAGCTCGCCTCGCTTCAAACCGCTCAAACGTATCACTATCAACTTCTCCGCCGAGCTCAGCCCAATGAACCTTGGGTGAAAGAGGCGAGCGGACAATTCAGCACTGCGCGTCGATCGGGAGAAGCCTTCACTTTCTCGATTCAAGGAGACTCTCACCCTGAACGACAAGGGATCATGTATGACCCCGGATTGTATTCCATCACACTTGGAAGTATCGTCCAAATCAAACCGGATTTTCATATTCTGATGGGAGACGATTTTAGTTTAGACCATGAAATTGAATCGAAAACACTCCAGCAATCGAGTGTTAATCAAGTTTATGCCCATCAACGCTCGTTCTTGGGAATCATTGGAGAAACGGCCCCTCTTTTTTTGATCAATGGGAACCACGATCAGGCCTCGCGACATTGGCTGGATGGAACTGAGACGAATCCCGCCGTTCTTGCAGGGAGGGCAAGAGTTTCCCACTATCCACTTCCAGTTCCTGATCCCTTTTATCAAGGGGACTCCGAAGAAATCCCGTTTGTCGGACTCGCCAGAGATTATTATGCATGGACCTGGGGCGATGCCCTCTTTGTTGTTCTCGATCCCTATTGGCACTCCCCGATGCCGGCGATCGGCTCGAGCGGTCCTGGCAATAAGGATTACGGTCAAAAACCAGGAGAGGCTCAAGGAAAAAAACAGGATGGCGGACCTAAGACAGGTCCCCCAGCCCCCGGTTCTCCGGAGCAACGGGATCTCTGGCAGCTTTCACTGGGCGAGACCCAATATCAATGGCTCGCCAAGACCTTGAGCGAAAGCAAAGCGAAATGGAAATTTGTTTTTTGTCACCATGTCCTTGGAACCTTACGTGGCGGAGTTGAAATCGCTTCACTCTACGAATGGGGTGGAAAAAATCGACGAGGCATTCAAGAGTTTGCCCAAAAGCGACCGACGTGGGGGATGCCGATCCATCAACTGATGGTCAAACATGGGGTGAATATTTTTTTCCAGGGACATGACCATCTCTTTGCGAAACAAGAGCTGGATGGAGTGATTTATCAAACATGTCCGCTCCCTGCAGACTCCACCTATCAGGCCTTTAACAGTGACTCCTATAAATCTGGCGAAATTTTGCCGAATGCCGGATATTTAAAAGTTGATGTGAACCCCAGCCATGTGAAGGTCGATTACATCCGGTCGTTTCTTCCTGCAGATGAAAAGGCTGATCAAAAAAATAATTCATTGGCATTCTCCTATCAAATTCCGGCGATAGAGGGTCGCGGTCGCGTTATATCACATGCCTAAATCGGTCAAAGACCGAAACCAAGGATTTATCTTTCATGAATTAGCCCTGACGGCTCTGTTATCTACTCTTTTCAACCGCACTTTTTAAGTTAGGGTCAACCCTCTCGTTCACAAGACAGATACTACCTCATGACCCTTGGCTCAAATCCAGACCTTTGGCAATTTTGGATCGAACACGCGATCCAAGGGGAGAACTTTTGTCTCGATTCCATTCCCCCCAGCGCCTCCGCTTATATGATCGCTGAACTTTGGACGGGGGTTCAACCTCACGCTCCCACCCCCTTTATTGTCGTCACTCCCTCGATTAAAATTCAGGAGGAACAGGCCAGCGATCTCGAGGCGTGGGGAATCCCGATTCTCCTCTTTCCAGAGACAATCCGCTCAATCAAAAATTCAATCCCCGATCCAGAGGTCGAGGCTCAACGCCTCCAATGCATTCACCAGATTCAAAAAGGATTTTCCGGGGTGATCTTACTCACCGTTGAAGGACTCGAAGATCAGATCCCCGATCCGCTCCATCAATCCAATAAACAGTTCCTCCTTAAAACCGGACAAAACATCAATCCCACGCTCATTTTAGAGAATCTCGAAAAGGCGGGTTATCACCGCGAGGTCCAAGTTCTCCATCGTGGCGATTACGGTCAGCGAGGCTGTATCTTAGATCTTTTCCCTAAAGATGCCGACTTTCCCATTCGACTGGAATGGGATGACGAAGTGATCGCCTCAATCCGTCACTTCGATCCCCATACGCAACGCTCTCTGCAAACAATCCCAGAGGTCGAACTCAATCTCTGGGGGGAAGAGGGATCCATGATCCCTCTCAGTCAAATTCTTCCGAAAAAAGGGAATCGTTTTTATCTGGCACAAGACGCTGCCTTCTCCGGATTACGTCCCCCGTTCGACTTTTTTAGTCATGACTTTCTTCACGGCAATCCCTCCGATTGGATTCTGATGGAGCAACGCCGCTCTCAATTCCTTAAACAACTTCGCGATTGGATCGATGGAGAATGGGAGATCACCATCGCCTGTAATAATGAAGGGGAACAAAAACGCCTTGAAGAACTTCTCCGAGAAAATGGTTTTATCGATACCGGAATTCACTACGAAATTCGTCCGATTCTCCGCGGTTTTCTCTGGAAAGAGGCTCACTGCATTTTACTCACAGACGCTGAAATTTTCGGACGCTATCAAACGCTCCGGGGGATCCGCAAAGGAAATAACGTTCTTAAATCGACTCCCCGCTCGATGGCCGTCAACTACTCTCAACTCGAATTAGGGGACTACGTCGTACACCGCCAACACGGAATCTCCCTCTATCACGGGCTCCAACAGATCCCCGGCGAAGATCACGATGTCCTCGTCTTAGAGTTCGCCGCCGGAGCAAAACTTTTCGTTCCCTTAGAGCAAGCCCACCTTGTCACCCGTTATGTCGGGGTCGGAAAACATCACCCAGGACTCGATACCCTTGGGGGAAGTCGATGGGAAAAAGCCCGTGCCACGGCTCAAAAATCGGTTTTTCAATACGCAGAAAAACTGCTCACGGTGCAAGCGGAACGAGATACCCGTTCCGGTCATGCCTTCGGACCGGATACGGAGTGGCAAATCGAATTCGAAAATGCCTTCCTCTACGACGAGACCCCGGATCAACTCAAGGCGATCGCCGAATCAAAACGGGATATGGAAACCGCCAAACCGATGGATCGTCTGATCTGCGGAGATGTTGGCTTTGGAAAAACCGAGGTTGCGATTCGTGCCATTTTCAAATCAGTCATGGAGGGGAAACAGGCGGCACTCCTCGCCCCCACCACCGTCCTGGCTCAGCAACACTATCAAACCCTCAGTCAACGCTACGCCGATTATCCGATTCGCGTTGAACTCCTGAGTCGATTTAAAACGCAAAAGGAGATCTTAAAGGTCATCGAAGGGATCAAAACAGGAGCGGTCGATGTCGTGGTCGGAACCCATCGATTGATTTCCGGGGATGTCCTCTTTAAAGATCTCGGTCTTGTTGTCGTCGACGAGGAACAACGGTTCGGCGTAAAACAGAAAGAGAAATTCAAAGAACTTTTTCGACTCGTCGATATCCTCACGCTCTCCGCCACTCCGATTCCCCGCACTCTTTATCAAGCCCTCACAGGAATGCGGGATATGACAACGATTGAAACCGCTCCGCCACTCCGTCACTCGGTCGAAACGATTGTCTGTGGCTACGACGAACGGGTCATTCGCGAAGCGATCCAGCGGGAACTTAAACGTCAGGGCCAGATTTTCTTTCTTCATAATCGCGTCAAAACCATTGAGCAAATGAAGGAGCGACTCCAACTCATTGCCCCCGATGCCCGAATCGTGATCGGCCACGGTCAAATGGATAAATCTGATCTCGAAGAGGTCATGCACGCCTTTGTCAATGGTCAGGCCGATATCCTTCTCTCGACAACGATCATCGAAAGTGGAATCGATATCCCCAACGCCAATACGATCATCATTGATCGTGCCGATCGGTTCGGATTAGCCGATCTTTATCAACTTCGTGGACGCGTTGGCCGCTCCCATCATAAAGCCTACGCTTATCTCCTGCTCCCTCGCGATTGGATGGGAACCGGAGAGGCGAAGAAACGGGTCAATGCCATTAAGCAATATGCGGAATTGGGAGCCGGATTCAAAATCGCCATGCGCGATCTGGAAATCCGTGGAGCAGGAAATGTTCTTGGAACCGCCCAAAGTGGACATATCACCGCGATCGGATTTGAGCTCTATTGCCAACTTCTCAAAACCGCAGTGGCCCAGATCAAAGGAGAGAAAAAACGGCTCACGATCGACTGTAAGCTCAATCTTGATTTCATCATCCTTCATGAAGGAGCCCTCTCCCCCGGTAAAGAGCCGGCCTATCTCACCACCGCTTACATGAAAGAAACCCCCTGGAGAATCGACGGCTATCGTCGTCTCGCAGAGCTTGGATCGATTGAGGAATGGAAAGCGCTTCACGAAGAATGGATCGATCGTTTTGGGCCGCTCCCGGAATCGGCAGAGCTTCTCCTCAAAATCCAGGAGCTCAAAATTCTTGCCGCCTCTCGCGAAATCTCCCAAATCCAGACTCAGGCTGGAAAAATTATCCTTAAAAGAAACGAAGACTACGTGATGGTCGGAGGAAAGTTTCCCCGCTTGACCACTCTCACAGCACTCTCTAAGGTTCGTGAGTTAAAACAATGGATAGAATCCTTCGCACCACTTTCATACTGATCGTTCTCCTCGTTTCAGGAATTCCGGCCTACTCACAGCAGGCTGATGGAATCGCTGCGATCGTCGACGGACAAGTCATCACTTTTAGCCAAGTTCGACGCCAAGTTGAATCAACGGAGAAGCTCCTCCGTGAAACCTACTCGGGACAAGAACTCGTCGATAAAGTCAAAGAGGCTCGACTCAGCGCCCTTCGTGCCCTGATCGAACGCCAACTCATTATCCAAGATTTTAAAAAACAGGGATTTTTCATTCCGGATAGTCTCATTGAAGATCGACTCAAAGATACGATCCAACGCAGCTTTGAAGGGGATCGCACCGCATTTATTCGAACCCTTCAAGCCCAAGGATTAACCGTTGAAGGCTACAAAAAGGAACTCAAAGACAACCTCATCGTCACCGCAATGCGACAGAAAAATGTCTCAAGTGCCGTCATCGTCTCCCCGTTTAAGATCGAACAATACTATCAAGATAACATCCGCCAATTTCTTCAGGATGAGCAAGTTCAAGTGAGTAACATCTATATGAAAAAATCTCTTTTCCGAGAAACCCGAACCAATGCCCAAGGAAAATCAGAGGAATATGATCCCTCACAAGCCGCCATGGAGGAGATTTTAAGCAAAATTGAAACCGGATCCAAATTCAGTGAGCTCGCTCGCTCCTATTCTGAAGGAACCAATCGGGATCAAGGAGGAGATATGGGCTGGCTCACCGAACAGACCCTACGAGCAGAACTTGCTAAAGTCGCCTTCAAATTAAAACCGGGTCAAACCTCCTCACTGATCACCACTGATGATGGCTATTATATCATTCGCGTCGAAAACCGCAAACGTTCTAAGGTCACCCCCCTCTCTGAAATCCGTGATGAAATCGAAAAGACCCTCCTCCAAGAAGAGCGTCTTCACCTCCAACAAAATTGGCTAGATGGCTTAAAGACCCGCTACTTCATCAAGATGTTCTAATTCTAATTCCCTCTCAAGTTGATCCGCATTATTTTCATCCCAGATTCATCACGAGGATTCACCCATTTTATTTTGTGTTCTCTGCGTTCTTTTGCGGCTAAATTCCTTATTTCAACTCTTCGCATCCTGAAGCATTTCGCGACTGATTTCCCTATTTTGAATAATACTAAACTGAGTCAAACAGGAACGGGCTCGCTCTCTTTAGGAGCCCCTGTTTTCATTGTTTTAAAGAAATTCGAGCCCATCTCCCACACCGGTCCAGGGAATTTTTTAAGCCCCCCTAAAACATCGTCAAGGGCCGCGATAAAGCGATCGATCTCTTTTGGTCCACAGATCAACGGAGGAAGAATTTTAACGATATCACATTTATTCGCCGCCACTTGGGTGAGAATTCGATGATGACTCAACATCGGAGTGACAATCAGTTGAGGAAAAAGACTCGGATCCATGGCGTGAACCGCTTTCCATCCCATTTTCATCATCATTGAGGAGGGTTCGCCAAATTCAATGGCTCCCATGAGTCCCTTCACTCGGACCTCTTTAATCACTTCATGCTTTTGTTGTAACTCAAGCAGTCGTTTTTCGAGATACCCCCCTTGAATTGCGGCATTCTCAGGAAGTTTTTCATCCTCTAAAATTGTCAAGGCCGCGAGCCCGGCAGCACAGGCTAGATTATTACGTCCAAAGGTCGTCGAATGGACGATGCAGCGATCTAAACGGGAAAAGGTTTTTTGATAGATCGAACGTCGAGTAATAATGGCTCCCACAGGAACATAACCGCAACTCAGTGCTTTTGAGAGTGTCAAAATATCCGGCTCTAATCCCCAATGTTCAAAGGCAAACCATTTACCAGTTCGACCAAGCCCTGTTTGGACTTCATCACAAATGAAAAGAGTTCCGTATTTACGGCAAAGCTCTTGTGCCTTGAGATAGTAGTCTCCTTTAGCAAATTTGACTCCTTTCCCTTGAACCAGCTCCAAAATAAAAGCGGCGACATCCCCCTTTTTGAGCTCATGCTCGAGTTGAGAGAGATCCCCGAGGTCAATCTTATCGCACCCTGGAAGAAAAGGGGCGAACCCCTCATGGAAAAATGGATTTCCGGTAACCGAAAGAGCTCCGTGGGTCAACCCATGATAGGAGTTATTCAACGAAAGCAGACGTGGGCGACCGGTGGCCGCCTTGGCAAATTTAAGCGCCCCTTCAACGGACTCTGTTCCGCTATTACAGAGGAAGACGGAGTCAAGATGCGGGGCTCCTTGCTTGGCGAGCCGTTTGACGAGTGCCTCAGAGAGAAGCCCGCTCATCAAAGCAGAGTCCATTTGAACCATGTTCGGAAGATTCATATCGAGGACATCGCGAATCGCTTTTTGAGCGACCGGATGATTACGCCCCATATTATAGACCCCAAAGCCAGAAAGAAAATCGAGGTAGTCGTTCCCCTCTTGATCGTAAAGGTAACAGCCCTCTGCCCGTGTATAAACCTTATCAAAACCGATCATCCGTTGAACCTTAACAAGCGTGCGATTCATGTATTGATCATGAAGATTGTAGTTTTCTCCCATGCGAGCCGCGACGATATCTTTAAGATCTAAAGGCATAATGACAAATAAGAATGCACGGGTTTGAAGTGGATTCAATAGTTAAACAAAAATTTTTCAGGTTTGACGGATGATTAAGGAGGGATTTAGTATCTTAATTTCATTAACAAAAGGAAATATGAAGAAAATATCGGTTTTTTTAACTGCAATCGCTTTAATCTCTGCTACGCTCTGGGGCGTGGAAAAATCAACATTAAAAAATATTAACGACCAATTTAGTTACGCCCTTGGCTACCAAATTGGAAAAGACTTTAAAACCCGCGGCGTTTCCCTTGATCCCGCTCTCGTTGCGAATGCAATGAAAGAGGCCCTCGCAGGAAAGCCTTGTGCCTTAACGGAACAAGAAATTCAACAAGTCATGATGACCGTACAACAGCAGGCCGCTCAAAAACAAGGCGAGGCAGCTCAATCGGTCGGAAAAACATTTTTAGCAGAAAATGCGAAGAAAGCAGGAGTTAAGGTCACTCCTACCGGCTTACAATTTTTAGAAACCAAAAAAGGAAACGGAAAAAAACCGAAAGCAACCGATACGGTCACAGTACACTATCGCGGAACCACGATTAATGGCACTGAATTTGATAGCAGCTTCAAAAGAAATGAGCCTGCTACCTTTGCTTTAAACCAAGTGATCCCCGGTTGGACTGAAGGACTGCAATTGCTTTCCGAAGGGGCAAAAGCAACTCTTGTGATCCCCTCTGAACTGGCTTACGGAACTCGTGGCGCCCCTCCTTCAATTGGACCAAACGAAGTTCTCATTTTTGAAGTCGAACTGATTTCAATTAAAAAATAGATGTCTTACTGGGTTCTTCAATCGACATTTGAGCCTCGAACCGCTCTTCATCGCATCTCGGTTCTTCTGAACCAAAGTGCGGATGAATTATGTGTCGAATTTGGACTTTCCCATCATCATGACTGGGTTCATCAAGGATGGAATCCCGATCGATCGACGGATCTTCTTCATAAAATGAAGGAGATCCGTTTGCGAGATGAACTTGAATCCGATTTGAGCGATTTACGCAACGGAAAATCGGTGCTTCGTTTTTTAGGTGAGGAGCGTGTCGTCGCAAAACAGCAAAAGATCAAATCAGAGTTAACCGCTCTCCTTTCCCGTCATGATTTAATCCGTTGGTATTATCAACACCCCAGAATCTGGCTCCTCTCCTACCTCCGAGATGCGGCGTTGGATGCCTCTCGTTCCTCAGAAGCAGAGTGGACTGAAGTCGATGAGAACGATGAAAGCCTCTCTCCTGCGACCTCCCTCCTTCTCAAAAGTGACGCGAGCGTAGTTAAAATTTATACTCCCATTTTTCAAAATGAGTGGAATAAGCTCTCTCCTGAATTTATTCTCAACCATCTCGATGGACATCGCTCCTTAAAATTTGATTCCTCGAATCAAATCGTTTCTTTTTGTGAGTCCATTCCCCTACCCTCAATTTGAAAATGAGTGCTTCGCGAATCAAGGCCATTATTTCGATCACGATTGCCGTCATTTATCTTCTTAATCCTGGTTGGGGGGTATTTGAGTTGATTCCGGATAATATTCCTTTTTTCGGAAATTTAGATGAAGGGGCAGCAACAATGCTTCTCTTATGGGGAATAAAATCATTAAAAAATAATTCTCGTAAACTGGAAAAATGAAATGTCGGAAGAGCCGCTTCCGCTTTCTATTCGATTTGAGAATGACGATTTTTTAATTGTCGATAAACCGGCCCCCCTTCTCGTTCATCCGACTCGACCTGACGGTGAAACAACACTCTTAGACCTTTTACAGCAGCAGAGACCACTCCCCTTTTATGCATTAGTGAACCGTCTTGATCGGGAAACCAGTGGATTGGTGATTGTCGCAAAATCCTCTGAGTCAGCCTCTCGACTCGGGAAAATGATGATGCGTCGGGAGATGAGGAAAATCTATCTCGCCATTGCCCGAGGACATATTTGCTGGGATCGACTCAAAATTCAAAAACCGATCGGACGAATCGGCATTAATGATCAAAATCAAATTTATGCGAAACAAGGAATCCTCTCTGAAGGGGAGCCTGCGATTACGGAATGTTGGGTCTTAAAGCGACTCCAAAAGACCACACTCCTCCGAATCCAATTGGAGACTGGCAAGCTCCACCAAATCCGAGTTCATTTAGAATCGGAACAACATCCGATCCTCGGAGACAAACTCTACGGAGTTGACCCAAAGATTTATTTAGAGATGTGCGCTGGAAAAGGGTTTGAATCGTGGATGCCACTTCTGCGTCTTCCACGTCATGCCCTCCATGCCTCTGAACTTCATTTCCAATGGAATCAAGAACAACTCCATATTGTCTCTCCCCTTCCCCATGATTTAGAGACCTTTGTGAAGGAGGATAGCTCAATAGCTTGTTAAGAGCAGATGCGTCACTAAATCAGCTATCCGGCTATCCGGCTATTCAGCTTCACAAAAAGACAGTTCCCCATTGACCGCTTAAGATCCGATGCCACGTTCTCGGGATGACCGATCTCATCAGCCCACCAATCTCCGAACTCCTGAACAAAGCGATCTCTTTACGCGAACCGATGTTTGATCCCCATCATCGCTCCGCCCTTCGCCTGTTTAACGGGTTTATCGAGGGAAATCCGGAGCTCTGTATCGATCTTTATGCGAAGTCGCTTCTCTTTCATAATTATGCCAATCCCTCTGAAAAAGGAGCGGAAACGGTTCAACTCGCTTTAGCCTTTTTAAAAGAACGATTGCCTTGGGTTCAATCGGCTGTGGTTAAGGAACGATACGGAGAAAGTCAGGAGAAGAAATCAGGGGTCGTGATTTTTGGAGATCAATTGGATCGCAAAATCTTAGAGAACGATCTCTGGTATTCGATCGATCTTTGTATGAATCGTGATGCCAGCCTTTATCTCGATACTCGTTTTTTACGGGATTGGATAATTAAAAATTTAAAAGGAAAAACAGTCCTCAACACCTTTGCTTATACGGGGAGCCTCGGGGTTGCCGCCCTGGGAGCAGGGGCCTCACAGGTCGTTCAGGTGGAGCAAAATCGGAAGTTCCTCAATTGCGCAAAAGACTCTTACTCCTTGAATGGATTTCTGATTAAAAAATCTGATTTTCTCGAAGGGGATTTCTGGGCAAAGGTCAGTCATCTTAAAAATAAAGGAACGCTCTTTGATGCGGTGATCTTAGATCCCCCTTTTTTTGCAACGAGTGAGCAAGGGACGGTCGATCTCGCCCAAAACTGTAAACAGGTCATTAATAAAATTCGGCCTCTCGTCCAAAATGACGGCTATTTAATTGTGATTAACAATGCCCTTTTTCTCAGTGGAAAAGAGTTTATGACCGAAATAGAATCCCTTTGTCAGGATGGCTATTTATCGGTCGAGACAATGATTCAGATCCCCCCTGATTTCGCCGGTTTTCCTGGCACAGAAAAGTCCCCTTTCGTGACCGATCCGGCTCCTTTCAATCACTCCACGAAGATTATTGTTCTTCGCGTCAAAAGAAAAAGCCAGACCGTTAAGGTTCCTCCCAATGAAGTGCTTAAAAAGGGTTAAACCTAAAGTCTGCAACCCATTTAACCGCTTATCTTCACTCATACTCGCTCATCGAGGAAGGCCTAATCGCCGGATAGCCGGATAGCTCGATAGCTTAAATCCATTTAAAATACGGGGGAGTGTCTCGCGCGGAGACGCAGAGAACGAGAGGCTAATCGGCTGATCCACCTTCGTCCCGCACTGCGGGACTACGGCGGACTAAGCGTGGACTGTAGGGCTGATGGGGGGGGATTTAAAACTCTCTGCGTCTCAGCGTCTCCGCGCGAGCCAATCCCCCGTATTTTAAATGGATTTAAATTCGTGCCAATTCGTGTCCATTCGTGGTTAAAGATGTTTTTGTATTGTGTTGAGCTGCGAGAGAATCCCCGGATCTCGAACGTCGACCCAGTCGCTTTTAATCTTATGCCCTTTGATTTTGCCCCCCGCTTGGGCGAACGCCTTGAGGGCATCGGTAAATTCATATTCCCCACGGGGCGATTTTTGAAGCGTTGCTGTATATTCAAAAATTCGAGGGGTCAGTGCGTAAATTCCGGCGTTGTAAAAAGCATTCGGGGGCGGAGTTTGAAATTGACCCTTTTCAATCAGATCGATCATTTGATCTTGATCATCAAGCAAAACCGCACCTCCATTTTTAAGATCCTGTCCCTCTTTAAGAGCGATCACTCCCTCTCCACAAAAGGCCTCGACAAAATTTTTATATTCCGGAGCGGCGATCAGAATATCCCCATAAGTAAAAAGGAACGGATCTTTGCCAATCCAGGTTTGAGCAAGTTCAGGGGCCTTCCCTGTCCCATCTTGGACCGTCTGAGTTCCATAAGTGATCGAAACACCAAAGCGACTTCCATCACCGAAATAGTTTTGAATGAAATGACCTTGATAACCAATCACGATAAAAAATTCATCAATCCCTGCCTCATCTCGAAGCCCACTCATAATATGTTCTAAAATCGGTTTCCCCTGAACGAGGAGCATCGGTTTAGGGGTGGCCTGGGTAAGCTCCCCCATGCGGGTTCCTTTTCCAGCGGCTAAGATCAAGGCTTTGTGAATCATCTTATCGTAAAAAGTAACTAGTTTTGAATGAAGAACAATTCTAAATAATCTTTTCGCTTTTCGTGTTCCTCGAGATTGCTATGACTCTCTCCTCTTATGCAAGTCAGACGCCAATTTCCTTTTCACGAAATCGAACCTCAATGGCAAAAACGTTGGGAGGAACTTCAATCCTTCCGTGCCGCCAATCCGGGTGAGAAAGGAGCTGAAAAACCGAAATATTTTGTCCTCGATATGTTTCCCTACCCCTCCGGCTCAGGCCTCCACGTCGGTCATCTCGAGGGCTACACGGCGACGGATATCGTGGCCCGATATAAACGGATGAACGGATTCAATGTCCTTCACCCCATCGGTTGGGATGCCTTCGGTCTTCCCGCTGAACAGTTCGCTGTCAAAGAGGGGATTCATCCTCGGATCACCACGGAGAAAAATATCTCAAATTTTACCCGTCAGATTAAAATGATGGGATTCTCCTACGACTGGTCTCGTGAAATCGATACGACTCATCCTCACTACTATCGATGGACTCAGTGGATCTTTCTCCAGCTTTTCAATAAAGGACTCGCCTACGTTTCTGATGCCCCGGTCTGGTACTGCCCTGCCCTCGGCACGGTTCTTGCCAATGAAGAGATTTTAAATACCCCGGAAGGGCCGCGCTCAGAACGGGGAAATCATCCGGTGGAACGCCGCCCGCTCCGTCAATGGATGCTCAAGATCACCGCTTATGCCGAACGGCTGCTCAAAGATCTCGATCTGCTCGATTGGCCGGAATCGCTCAAGGAGATGCAGCGAAATTGGATCGGTCGAAGCGAAGGGGCTGAAGTCACTTTTCAAGTCGCTGACTCCTCTGAAACGATCACGGTTTATACCACAAGACCGGATACTCTCTTCGGAGCAACTTATATGGTTCTCTCTCCAGAGCACCCTCTCCTTTCTAAAATCACGACAACGAATCAAAAATCGGCGATCGAAGCGTATCAAAAAGAGGTCAATTCAAAATCAGATCTAGAACGAACCGATCTTGCAAAGTTCAAAACCGGAGTCTGGACAGGGTCCCACGCAGTGAATCCAGTCAACGGTGAAAAAATCCCGATCTGGATCGCTGACTATGTCCTCATGGGCTACGGAACGGGGGCGATCATGGCGGTTCCCGCTCATGATGAGCGTGATCATGAATTCGCAAAGCAGTTTAACCTTCCGATACGTGAGGTCGTTCGCCCCTCGGGGGGAATCCGTCCGGATCAACCGGAAACCACGCTCTGTTTCTCAGGGGATGGGATGGCGGTGAACTCCGATTTTATTAGCGGTCTGATGACTGCTGAAGCGAAATCAAAAATGATCGAATGGCTGGAAAGTCATCAAGTCGGACTGCGCTCAATCAAATTTAAACTGCGTGACTGGCTCTTCTCTCGGCAACGTTATTGGGGGGAACCGTTCCCGATTATTTGGAAGGAGGGAGTGGCTTGTGCAATCCCAGAAAATGAGCTTCCTCTCTTACTTCCGGAACTTGAGGATTTCAAGCCAAACGCCGACGGTCAGGCCCCTTTAAGTAAAGCGAAAGAATGGCTCAAAACTCCTTGCGGGGGGACTCGCGAAATCAATACGATGCCTCAATGGGCCGGCTCCTGTTGGTACTACTTACGCTATTGCGACCCTCATAACTCGCAATTTGCGATTGATCCAGAGGTCGAAAAATATTGGATGGGGGAAAAAGGGGTCGATCTCTATATCGGCGGAGCGGAACATGCCGTTCTCCATCTCCTTTATGCCCGATTCTGGCATAAGGTTCTCTTTGATTGCGGGGTCGTCTCCTCCCCAGAGCCGTTTCATAAATTGGTCAATCAAGGGATCATCCTTGGCGAGAACAACCAAAAGATGTCAAAATCGGTCGGTAATGTCGTCAATCCAGATCTGGTTGTCAGTGAATACGGAGCCGATTCCGTTCGTCTCTTCGAAATGTTCATGGGCCCTCTTGAGCAGATCAAACCGTGGGTAACCACAGGAGTCGAAGGGGTCTATCGTTTTCTCGGTCGCCTCTGGCGTTTGGTGATGGAAGAGACGCAAACGGGGGATTGGGAACTGAGCCCAAGACTCAGTCACGATGAACCCTCTGAAGCGATCTTACGTCGTCTTCACGAGACGATTGCAAAAGTCACGGAAGATATCGACCGGCTCGCTTTTAATACAGCGATCTCTCAACTCATGATCTTAGTCAACGATCTGACGAAAGAGGAGAAACGATCGATCGCGACGATTCAAACCCTACTAAAACTCCTCTCCCCCTTCGCCCCCCATATTGCGGAGGAGCTCTCCCATCGACTCAGCGCTGAGAAACCGGCAAGCGAAGCCGATTGGCCGATCGCCGATCAGAAATACCTCGTTCAATCAGAGGTTGAAATCGTCGTTCAAGTCCTTGGCAAACTTCGTGGCAAACTGGTTGTTCCGATCGATTCACCCGAGGGGTTCATTCAACCGCTCGCACTACAAATCGAGGCGGTAAAACCGTGGATCGAAGGAAAAACGATTGTTAAAACGATTCTTGTTCCGAATAAACTGATTAATTTTGTCGTTAAATAATGACGAGAAATCGAGCATGATGTTACCACTGAAACAATGAATTTAGCCACAGAGAACGCAAAGAACTCAAAATAATTTCTCTTTTTTTCTTTTTCTTTGATCAACTTTATGACTGTTTGAATCCCGTTACTAGTGCTGACCAGTGAGTATGTCCATGATGACTGACCTCAGTGCAGGAACAGATATTTTTAAAGAAGATAATTTTCTTGAGAGTGGCGAGTTCTCGCCCACTCTCAAGGCAAATCTTCGATTTTATTTTTGATTTTTAATTTTGAAAGTTCGAGCGACAAGTCGATTAGAGTTTGTGAGAGATTTTTAAATTCATTGAAGCTCTCGATCTCTTTTTGGATTTGT
>CAMCSM010000020.1 GCA_945877805.1 Methylacidiphilum caldifontis
AACGTAGGTGGACGCCGACACTTTGAGCCCATCTCCAAATCCTTGTTGACTCATTCAACTCCCGTCTCATTCGGATTGCGTCCTGCAATCTCTTCTCCCGCTGCTGCGGGATCAGATCGTCTCCTCCAAACCCTTTTGGAGTCGGCTCCCCATTAAAATTGTATTTTTCATAACTATTTAATGGCACGTTGTTTATATATCTTAGGAAGTTTACTTCACTAAGAGCAAAGGTCACAAAGGTTTTAAAGCCTTTAACTTTCGTTGTGCCCCTCTACCCTTAAGCTCCGTGAATCAGCGGCTCAATATCACTGGCAGAGATGACTTTATCGATGTTCAACAAAGTTTTAACGGAACCTTTTACTTTGGCCATTCCCGTAATATAATCGGTTTTTAATTTATTGCCAAAATCAGGGGTCTCTTCGATATCGGTGGTCGGGATATTAACAACCTCTTCAACTGCATCGACAATTAAACCGACTTGAGAGATCGCCCCTGAGTCATGCTCAATTTGCATAACGATGATACAGGTTCTTTCGGTCGTTTCAATCACTGCAAGTTTAAAGCGCATCCGAAGATCGACCACGGGAATGACTTTTCCGCGGAGATTAATGACCCCTTTAAGATAGTCGGGCATCTTCGGGACGGGAGTAATATTGAGCATCCGAATGATCTCTCGAACCTTGAGGACGCCGACCCCGTACGATTCATGTCCAAGAACAAAAGTAAGATATTTTCCGGCGTTTGCTTGAGTCCGTGGGGTATCAGCGACAATGCTCATAATAAGATTCTAATAGATGTTTTCCGGGCGTCAACGAAGAAAGCTTACGAAGTCGAGGTTTCCGTGGTCGCAAGGAGTTCCTCTGAGAAGGTTTTACAGAGACTCGTGAAGGTCTCTTCTGCAAGACTCATTCTTTTGGTTTTCAGAGCGACAATTCCCCAATGACGTTTGAGCTTCCGTTTTCCGAGCGGAATCGCGACGAGTTTTCCTTCCTTGAGTTCTTTTGCCGCAATCCAAGGGGCAAGAATGCCGATGCCCATGCCGATTTTAATCAGTTCTTTAATCGCTTCCATACTTCCAAGCTCAAGGGCTTGAGGAAGGGAGATGTTATCTTTAGCAAAATAACTTTCGATCATCTTGTAAGTATAGCTTTGACGAGGGTAGAGAATGAACTTTTGTTTGGTGATTTCTGCAGGGGAGGCGCGACGAATGGTTGCCCAAGGGTGAAAGGGGCTGACGATATAGACCATCTCATCGACAAAGATCTCCTTGAAATCGACTCGATTTTCCATCCAAGGCTGAAGCGTAAATGCGATATCGATCTGATTGTTCACGAGCATTTCGACTCCTTCGTTCCCGCTAATCGGCTCGATGGAGATGGAGTATTTCGGAAAGCTTTCTTTAAATTCTCGGAGAACATTCGGAAGGATGTATTGACAGGCAGTCGTGCTGGCGCCAATCCGGATTCTTCCTCTTCCCCATTCATTTAAATGTTGAATATCGAGATGGGCATCTTGCATCTCTTTAAAAATTTTATGAGTTCTTTGGAGAAGCTGTTCTCCTGCTTGATTGAGCACCGCCCTTTTTCCGACTTTATCGAAAATCGAACACTTCAGGTTTTCTTCGAGTGATTTGATCGCGTGACTGATCGCCGACTGAGTCAGCTCCAGTTCTACGGCGGCTTTCGTAAAGCTCCCTGTGTGGGCGACTTGATAAAAGGCCTTTAGTTGACGAGTATCCAAAAGATTATCCATGAATTGATTTCATCATGTATTCAAAAACAATTCAAACCATTTCTTATCGTTGCTTGAGGTTGGCATAGGGGGTGCTTTTCATCTTTATCAAAATTATGGGACTTACTCGTATTACAAATCGTTTAAAGGGAGGCCGATCGAAGGATATTCGATTGGGTTTTGTTCCTTTAGTCGACTGTGCTCCTCTGGTGGTGGCAAAAGAGCTTGGATTTTTTGAGAAGCGCGGACTATCGGTCTCTCTTCAAAGAGAGTTTGGATGGGCCACGATTCGAGATAAGCTCCTTTTTGGAGAGCTCGATGCCGCTCATGCGGCAGCGGGGCTCTCTTTGGCGATGACTTTAGGGGTCGGGTGTGTGCCTGTTCCGATGATGACGGGGCTTGTTTTAAATTCGAATGGAAACTCAATTATTTTCAATCAGGAGCTGGATGAGTTATTGAAAAAATCATCCAAAGAGTTTGCCAAGCGGATTAAATCTTTTTTAGGGCCGAAGAAAATCACTTTGGGGGTCGTCTCCTTCACCTCCTCCCATTATTTTCTCCTTGGCGAATTTTTGGCGCAACACGGTGTTGATATTCAAAAAGATCTTCAAATTATTGTTTTACCCCCTCCTCAGATGGCTCAGAATATGGAGGTCGGTAATATTCAGGGATTTTGTGCTGGCGAGCCTTGGGGGTCGGTTGCTGTCGATCAGGGGTTTGGTCGATGTGTGGCGGTAAGCTCCGAAGTCTCTCCCCATCATATTGAAAAAGTTTTACTCCTTCCTCAGAGCTATGAGGAAAACAATCAGGAAGAGCATGGGAAACTTCGCGAGGCCCTTCTTGAGGCTTGTGCCTACTGCGATCAGCCTGAGAATCGGGTTTCGATTGCGGAATTGATTGCCGCTCCGCAATACGTGAAATGTGCGCCAGAGCTCATCTTAAGGAGCTTAAAAGGACCGTACCATTTTGGAGCGGGGGTCTCTCGTTCCGTCTCCGGGTTTCATCATTTTTATGGAGAGTCTTGCAACGCCCCAACAATCGAGAAAGGGGAGTGGCTTTTGAGTCAATTTGAACGCTATGAGTTTATTCACGGGATGGTGGTGAATCGCTTCGAGCTCCTGAGCTCTGTTTTTCGTCACGATCTTTATCAAGAGTCACTCGGAAATTTTACAAAAATAAAGAGATTAAACACTCAATCGATTTCTTCTCCGCCCTCAAAGGTCGGAGGGGTGAACTATCAATGGGCTTAAGGTCTCATCAAAAACAAACAGGAGGAAGAATAGGTATGAATCAAAATGAAACACTCAAGGGACAGATTAATCGTCGGTCCTTTTTGAAAAATGCGTTTAAAGGAGCCGGAGCAACGGCGTTGCTGACGGGAATGCCCAAGGGTTGGGTCGGAACGGCAAGTGCCGCGGAGGCTCCTGAAGTCTCCAAAATTCGCTTCGGAATGATCGCACTTACCGATTGCGCTCCCTTAGTCATCGCTTTTGAGCGTGGCTTATTCCGTAAGTATGGAATCGAGGCGGTCATCGCAAAACAAGCCAGTTGGGCGGCGGTTCGCGATGCGCTGAATAACGGAGATATCCAAGCGACCCATCACCTTTTAGGAACGGCGGTTGCCTCCGGATTAGGTTTGGCCGGATCCCCCAAGAAGCAACTAGCAGTGCCTTGGATTTTAAATCGTAATGCGCAAGCGATCACCTTGAAAAAAGATCTTAAAGGAAAAGTCGGAGCCGACCCAAAAGCGTTGAAGCCTTTTGTCGATGCAGCGAAAGCAGCGGGAAAGCCGATGACCTTTGCGATGACCTTCCCCCCGGGAACCCATGCGATGTGGATAAGATATTATCTCGCCGCCGGTGGGATTCATCCGGATAAAGATGCGACTTTGATCACGATTCCGCCGCCACAAATGGTAGCGAATATGAAAATTGGCAAGATGGACGGTTATTGTGTCGGTGAACCATGGGGGCTCCGAGCGATCGAGGAAGGAGTCGGATATACTGCGATTACCACTCAAGAGATCTGGAAAGATCATCCTGAGAAATCGCTCTCGTTCACTGCCGATTTTGCAGCAAAGAATCCGAAGACCGTGAAAGCGATCTTGAAGGCGGTTCATGAGGCAAGTGTTTGGCTTGATGATCTCGATAATCGCTCTGAGGCCTGTGATATCATTTCACAAACGACTTATGTCAATTGTCCGAAAGAGATTATTCTTCAACGAATGCTCGGTATCCATGACTACGGCGATGGTCGGAAGACAAAGGAAGAGACGCATTACATGACCTTTAGTAAGAGGAATTGTAACTATCCACAACCGAAGTATGCGAAATGGTTTTTGAGTCAGCAGCGTCGTTGGGGGTTGATCGAAGGAACTCCTGATTATGAGGGAGTCGCTAAGGCCACGATGAGAACGGATCTCTATGAAGAGGCAATGAAAGAGATCGGCTATGCTCACGGCGGTTTAGATAATAAGCCTGAAACCTTGTTTGATGGAAAGGTCTTTGATCCTGCAAGTCCAGAGGCTTATGCCACTGGGTTTGAAATTAAAAATCTTAAAGGATAATGAGACTTCATGACCCCCTCGACTCGCAAAATTTGGAAACAAGCTTTGGAGTCGAGAGGGGTCTGGATTCGGGCAATCAAGTTAGGGGCTACGGTGGGGGTGATTCAGATGGCGTTGAATCAAGGAGATTATTGGTTGAAAGGGGCGGTGACAACGGCGGTTGTTATTAAAACGATTATGACTCCGATCGTGACCTTTGGAGTGAGTCTCTATGCGGCAACAGAGACTCGTGTCGAGCAAATGAAAAATGAAAAGAGTGGGAAATAAAATGAGCGAACAATTCGAGAAAAAAGTAAAAGATTACCTGATCCTTCCGTTATTTGGAGTGGTTTGTTTTATGGTATTGTGGTGTGTGATTTGCTCGGTGACCGATAATCTTCCGAATCCAATTAAGATGTGGCATAAAAGTGAACTCTTTATCTATGAGCCTTTTGCCAAAAGAGGGGAGATGGATCAAGGCATTTTAAGATTTACCGGACTTTCTATTTCATTGGTAGGCCAGGGCTATTTAGTGGCTCTTATTTTTGGAACCCCGCTCGGCTTCTTTTTAGGACTTTCAAAGCTTTTTACGAAATCATTTGATCCAATCATTCAGATTTTACGTCCTGTTTCTCCCTTAGCCTGGTATCCTTTAGGATTAGTCCTTTTTGAGCTTTCTCCGGAGCCCTCCTATTTTGCCTCTCTTTTTACGATCTCTGTTTGTGCGATGTGGCCGACAGTCTTAAACACCGCTGTAGGGGTTCGTGCGATCCCGCAAGATTATTTAAATGTGGCAAAGGTCTTGAAACTTTCTCGATCCAAGACGCTTTTCAAAGTTTTGATTCCGGCAACTCTTCCTTATATGTTTACAGGATTTCGATTGAGCTTAGGAATTGCTTGGTTGGTCATTGTGGCTGTGGAGATGTTGAAAGGACAACCGGGAATCGGGGGGTTTCTCTGGGATGCTTATAATGCGGGAAATTACTCTTTAGTGATCCTTTGTATCTTAGTCATTGGACTTGTCGGTTTCACGTTGGATCGATTGATGAGTCTTGTTGAAGGAAAATTTAAGACCGCTTAATTTAAGAACTAAAAATAAATAAAATGGCATTCATAGAATTTAAAAATGTGAGCAAAGGATATTCGGGCGCCCAAGGGTTTTCGCCTGTTCTCAAGGATATCAATCTTCAAATTGAAGAGGGGGAGTTCGTTGCAATCGTCGGTTATTCAGGGGCCGGAAAGACGACCTTGATCTCGCTGATTGCGGGATTAATTAAGCCAGACTCTGGTCAAGTTTTAATGAACGGAAAGGAAATCCAAGGAGCTGATCCAGAGCGGGGAATCGTTTTTCAAAATTACTCCCTCCTTCCCTGGTTGACGGTCTACGAAAATATCCGTCTTGCGGTTGACGAAGTTCTTTCCGATAAATCGAAAGAGGAGCAGGATGCTCATACTCTCAAATATATTAAGATGGTTAACTTGTCTCATGCAAAAGAGCGATTTCCTAAGGAACTCTCCGGGGGAATGCGACAACGAGTCAGTGTGGCTCGTGCCTTGGCGATGAACCCCAAAGTGCTTCTTCTTGATGAGCCATTGAGCGCCCTCGACGCCTTGACTCGGGCTACCTTGCAGGATGAGATTAAAAATATCTGGGAGGCTGAAAAAAAGACCGTTTTATTGATCACCAATGATGTCGATGAGGGGATTCTTTTAGCGGATCGAATTATTCCATTAAGTGCCGGACCTGGGGCGACTCTTGGAGCTCCTGTACAAGTGCAAATTGCGCGTCCTCGAGATCGAAAGAAGATTAATCATGAGCCTCGATTCAAAGAGATTCGAAAAGAGGTGAATGGTTACCTTTTGGGGTTAGGCACAAAACCGAAGTTAACACTGGAAAAGAAGTTCGTCCTTCCTGCGATTGAGCCGGAGGATCTCGACCATCCACGAAATCTGATTCCAGGAGCCTCGCTCACTCCCATTCGCTCCAATGAAGTCAAGAGAGAGAGGGTAGAAGTATGAATTTTACCACGGGAGGGACGACTTCCACGTCGTCCCATTTCTTACAGCGGGTTTATTTCACCCTTCAATTCCCAATCGCATGGTTGGGTGACGTAACCATGACGAACTGGATTTTGCTCAACATATCTCCATTTCGAAGGATAAAGGGTTCGGTTAATCGATGTATCCCAAAAGTCTCGCTGCCACAGTTCTGTTCCCAAGATCGGGATCAACTTTCGGGCGACTTGGGATTTCCACCATTTCATCCATCCTTGGAGAGGAATAGATCCATCTCCTTTGGGTTTTGCGAAGAAATGAACGTGGTCGGGAAGAATGATGAATTTTCCAACGACCCATCCTTTCGATTCCTTCCAAAATTGAGTCATGTAATAAAGAGAATCGGAATGGCAAAGGACTTTTTGACGATTTTTTGTGCATACTGTCAGAAAAATAATTCGTTCATCATCATGACGGAGATCTTTGAAGTGATGAGGGGCTTTGCGTCCGACTTCCATGAGAGATTAAACACGGGGGTTGGGGAAAGGTTGCAGGGAATTATAAATGGGACGACGTGGAAGTCGTCCTTCCCGTGGGAGGTGGAGAATGGGACGACGTGGAAGTCGTCCTTCCCGATGGAGGTGAAATTATGAAACCGTATCTGGAAATTTCTAAACTCAATAAAATCTATCCGACCCCCAAGGGTCCTGCGATTATCGTAAAGGACTTCGATCTGACGATCGGCAAAGGGGAATTTGTTACGTTGATTGGGCATTCCGGATGCGGAAAATCGACGGTGCTTTCGATTGTTGCCGGTTTGAGTGAGCTGACAACAGGAGCGGTTGTTCTCGCTGGTCGTGAGGTCAATGCTGCGGGTCCTGATCGCGGAGTGGTCTTTCAATCCCCCTGTCTACTTCCTTGGTTTACGGCTTATCAAAATGTGATGTTGGGGGTCGAACAGGTTTTCTTTACTGCCTCCCCTGAGGAGAGGCATCAAATTGTCGAATACTATCTTCATGTGGTCGGCTTAGGGGATTCGATGGAAAAATATCCGAACGAACTCTCAGGAGGAATGCGTCAACGAGTGGGGATCGCTCGGGCTTTTGCCTTAAGCCCGAAGATGTTGCTCCTAGATGAACCCTTTGGAATGTTGGATAGTCTTACTCGATACGAGTTACAACAGGTGTTGATCGATCTTTGGAAAAAGGATCAAAAAACAGCGTTAATGGTTACTCATGATGTCGATGAAGCGATTTTCCTTTCCGATCGAATCGTGATGATGAGTGATGGGCCGGAGGCGGAGGTAGGAGATATTGTCCGTGTTCCCTTTGCCCGCCCTCGCGAGCGTCGTGAAATCATGGAGATGCCAGAGTATTACGAGCTACGAGAATACTTAATCGAGTTTTTAAACGAACGATCTCATGATCGGCCAAGCAAGATGAATCCACGGCCCGTATTTCACGCTTCTGAACCTCATCTCTCAAAAATAAATAAGGCAGAAAAAATAACAATTTAAACAATGAATAATTTTCATGATTTATGTAAAAAACAGGTTAATTTAATTATTGATTTCATGGATAAAAGTCGGTAAAAAAAATTAAAATTCAAAACTCGGGTGGAGTTTTAGAGTTAAAAACAACAGGAGGATAGATGAAAAACAATATGAAAAGCCTGAGAGCTCATGCAGTCGGATTCGTCTGTGTCAGTTTGATGTCAATCAGTACAACTTTTGCGGGTACGGCAGCCGCGGATTTAAAGAAGCCGATCATGAATCAAGATTTGCCAGCGGTGGTGCCGGCCGTCGATGCTCCAAGTTCTGCGTCGTTACCGTTTTATACACCGACTTGGAAAATAGGGGATCCGATGACTTTGGCGAACGGTAAAGTGACCGTCGATATTAATGAGCGTATTCGTGTGGAAGTGAGAAATAATACGTTTGACTTTAGCGACTCAAAAAATCACGTAACGGATGATACTTTTGTCCTGCAACGTGTTCGTTTAGGGGTTAAGGTTGATCCTGTTGACTGGGTCAGCGTTTATGCTCAAGGACAAGATTCTCGAGAGCTTTTCTCAGAGAGAGGAAACGTTCCATTTCAATTTGGAGCGGAGGGAGATGATGGTTTTGATCTTTATCAAGGCTATGTCGATCTCGGAAATAAAAGTAAATTTCCTGTAACGGCTCGGTTTGGGCGCCAGGTTCTTTCCTATGGAGACGAGCGTTTGATTGGAGGGTTTGATTGGAATAACTTCGGTCGTACCTTCGACGCAGCAAAGATGACCTATTTTATTGATGGTCCGACAACGACCTCGGTGGATGGGTTCATTGCTAATGTGGTAACTCAAGAGGGTCACAATCGAGATGAAAATTCTGATTTTGATTTTAATGAATCGAATAATCGAGATGTGTTTGCAGGTATTTATGCGACCTCAAAAATCATTAGTTTTCAAAAAACAGAGGTTTATGCGCTCTATCGAGGAAAGGACGGACAAGGGCCCGAATATAATGCAACGGGGGGAACAGGGCTCCTCCCTGTCAATACAGCCTATGATGTCGATCAAGACATTTGGACCTTTGGAGCGCGAATGCAGTCGACCTCACCTGGACGTCTTAAAGGTTTTGATTATACCTTTGAAGGGGCCTATCAAACAGGGACTGTCAGTGCGGTACAAGCAACAGGGGCAACCTTCCCTGGAATCGTTGGAGGAACAAGTGTCGTGAATCCAGTTCGTTCCCAAGGACGTGAGCATCTTGCCTATGCGGTTCATGCTGAATCCGGATATAATTGGGAGTTAACCCCTTGGACTCCACGTCTTGGGGTTGAGTATAATTATGCTTCGGGTGATGATAATGCTGGCGATAATAAGTCAGGAACCTTCATGAATTTGTTCCCTACGAATCACAAGTTCTATGGTTATATGGATGTATTTTCATGGAAGAACATGCAAAATGCGGCAATGACTTTAACCGCAAAACCAAATACAAAGACGACATTGCGTATGGATTATCACGCATTCTGGTTGGCGGATGGAGGGGATGCTCTTTACCGTGCGAATGGGGTCACTCAAGTACGTGCCGCAAATGCCGCTTCTCGAAATTCCGGGAAATTTGTGGGAACAGAGTTTGATTTTACTGCGAGCTATGCTCACACTAAGTATTTGAACTTCTTGATTGGTTATAGTCACTTCTTTGCCGCGGATTATCTCCAAGGAACTCAAAATACCGCGACGACATCGAATGCCCCTATTAGTCCTGCGGGTGATGATGCCGACTTCTTCTACTTCCAAACAGTGTTGAAGCTCTAATTGAGATCGGTTGTTGAATTTAAAAACCCCGTTCGTTAATTCGAACGGGGTTTTTTGTTTGGGTCAAATTTCATGATTTCTTGCTTTCCCTATTCAAAAATGACTTTATTTTTTCTTTTTATTATAAGTTTGGAAAATAAATTATGAATCAGGCCTATTTTTTAGAAGCTGCCCAAGGGTTTTTGGAGCTGCGGATGCCCAAGGAGGCGTTGAAGGAGTTGGAGAAACTCTCTTCAGAGAGCCAACAGGAGATGGAGGTCCTTCTTTTGAAGTCGAGTGCCCATATGTATTTAAAACAGTGGAAAAAGGCCTTTACGTTCGGAAATCAATGCTGTGAGGCCTATCCTCATGATCCTCGCTGTTTTATTCAGAGTGCTTTTTGTCTTCATGAACTAAAGAGGACTGAGGAGGCAAAAAATCGGTTACTCGGAGGCCCTCCAGGGATTCGCAATATTCCGGAATTTTATTACAATCTGGCCTGTTATGAATTGGCGCTTGGGGAGATCGATAATGCCAAAAGAGATCTCTCTCGTGCCTTTCGCATGGATGAACGAGGAGAATATTTACGCAAGGCAGCAGGACTCGATGAGGATCTCAAACCCCTTTGGAGTGATCTTCCGAGTTTGGCTTAATCAAGGGTCGCCGCTCATTCCTTTTTAGCTAAATCATATGAAAAAAAGAGTTTCGCTGATCGCTTGGATTCTGACCGCTCTTTTGGGCTTAGGCTCATTTATCGTTATTGGAATTTATCGTGAGGAGGAGATTAATGCCTTATGGATTGTCATCGCCTCGGTTTGCGTTTTCTCGATCGCTTATCGGTTTCATTCGAAATGGTTGATGACGAAAGTTCTGATGGTCGACGAAAGTCGAACTCCCCCCTCCAAAGCACTCGAGGATGGTAAAGATTATCTTCCGACGAATAAGTGGGTGGTTTTTGGTCATCACTTCGCGGCGATTGCCGGACCAGGGCCGCTTGTGGGGCCGGTGCTTGCAGCTCAGTTCGGCTATTTGCCAGGGATGCTATGGATTTTAATCGGAGCCGTTCTCGGGGGGGCCGTTCACGATTCTATTATTTTATTTTCTTCGATTCGTCGTCAAGGAAAGTCGTTGGCACAAATGATCCGTGAGGAGATTGGGCCTGTGGCTGGATTTTTGTCTCTGATCGGAATTTTAGTGATCATGATCATTCTCCTTGCCGTATTAGCGATGGTCGTCGTGAAAGCCCTTGCCGAGAGTCCGTGGGGATTATTTACCGTTTCAGCCACGGTACCAATTGCGATGGTGATGGGTTTAGCGATGAAGAGTAATCGATTCTCTTTGGGAGTGGTCAGCGTATTTGGACTGACCGGGTTATTGCTTTCGGTTTATGCGGGGAAATTTATTCAAGGCTCTCTATTTGAGCATTTCTTTACCCTGAATGAAAAAACATTAGCCCTGGGGCTAATGGGTTACGGACTTCTCGCTTCCGTGTTGCCGGTTTGGCTGCTCCTCGCCCCTCGCGATTACCTGAGTTCCTTTATGAAAATTGGAGCCGTCGCGATGCTGGGAGTCGCGATTATCTTTCTCGCTCCCGTCCTTCATATGCCCTCAATTACAAAATTTATCGATGGATCCGGCCCCGTCTTTGCCGGCCCTGTTTTTCCCTTTTGCTTCATTACGATTGCCTGTTCTGCAATCTCCGGATTTCATGCCCTGATTGCGTCCGGAACAACCCCAAAGCTTCTTGAAAATGAGCGAGATATTCGAATCGTGGGCTACGGCTCAATGGTCGTCGAGATGCTCGTCGGGATTATGGCTTTGATTGCCGCTTGTACCTTAGAGCCAGGACAATATTTTGCAGTGAATATGAAAGGGGAGGAGGCGACGGTAGTAAGTCATATTACTCAGCTCGGTTTTCCGGTGACCGAAGTCGAAATGCAGCAGCTTGCCGATGAAGTCGGAGAGAAGACGATGATCGGAAGAACGGGAGGGGCACCGACCTTTGCGTTAGGAATGGCGCAGATGTTGGCAGTATGGTTTCAAAATAAGGAGATGTTAGCTGTTTGGTATCACTTTGCGATCATGTTTGAGACCTTATTCATTTTGACCACCATTGATGCCGGGACTCGTGTTGGCCGATTTTTATTTCAAGATTTACTCGGCTCCATTCGTCCCTCTTGGGGGAGGACTGATTCGCTCTTAGGGGCTTGGATCGGAAGTCTCCTTTTTGTGGGAGGATGGGGGCTGTTGCTTTATCAAGGGGTCATTGATCCGATGGGAGGGATTAATTCACTTTGGCCGATCTTTGGAGTTGCGAATCAGCTTCTCGCAGTGATTGCCTTGGCTTTAGGAACCTCTGTCTTAATCAAGATGGGTCAAGTTCGCTATCTTGCGGTGACCTTGATTCCTTTAGTCTGGTTAGTGATCGTGACGATGAGTGCTGGCTGGATGAAGATCTTTAGTGACGATCCGCGGCTCGGATTTTTAAAAGCCGCAGAGAAATATCGTTTGCTTATCGATCAAGGAGGAACGGCAGAGCAGCTTTCTTTGTGGAAAATACAAATTGTGAATCAGCACATTAATATTGGACTCACCTCTTTCCTTTTAATTCTTTGTGTATCGATTTTAGTGATCTTTATCAGACAATGGGGAAAGAAATTAAGTCATTTGTCTTTATTGTTTTAATAATCAGAATCACAGTTCTTATGATGACTAAACTTAAACTTGGCGTACTCGGTTCTGGAAAAGGGAGTAACTTTGTCTCCATTCAAGAGTCGATTCTGAAGGGTGAGCTCTCGGCCGAGATCAAAGTCGTCATGAGCGATCACTCCGACGCAGGGATCTTAGAGCGGGCGAGGGGATATGGAATTCCTGCGATCGCTCTCCCTCAAAGCCAATTTAAAACAAAGCTCGAACCGGAAATTGAGGGGAAGTTAGTAGAACTTTTAAAAGAGCATCAGGTCGATTGGGTGATTTTAGCAGGCTACATGCGCGTCGTGAAAAAACCGCTTTTAGAGGCCTATCCCGATCGAATTTTGAATATTCACCCTTCTCTGCTTCCTGCCTTTAAAGGATTAGTGGCTTGGAAACAGGCTTTGGCGGCTGGAGTGCCCGAGGCCGGCTGCACCGTTCATCTGGTGAACGAAGGGGTGGATGAGGGGGAGATCCTTGGTCAACGGTCGGTTCCTGTTGAAAGGGGAGATACTTCGGAATCGCTGCATGCACGAATCCAAAAAGCAGAGCATCTTCTTTTTCCTGAGGTTTTGGTGAAACTATCTAAAAACAATTTGAGAATTAATTCTTAGATAATTTTGTGCCAAGTTTAATAAAAATATCGAATTATTTTTAAATTTGGGTTGACGAGACCTAAAAAACTGATTCTATCTCCCGCTCTACCATGACCTAGGAATCGCTCTTGATCAAAAAAGAGGGATTCTGGGTTTTTATTGTCTTTTTTCGGAGGTCAAATTCCGAGGGGAAAGATGATGATACAGTCCGCGTCATGCGCGAAAGCGCGGGGCTTAGTTGCCCACGTAGCTCAGTTGGTAGAGCACGTCCTTGGTAAGGACGAGGTCGTCGGTTCAATCCCGATCGTGGGCTGTCTCGCTGGCAGGTAGAATGCGGACTCCAAGGAGGAGAATGCAACCTGAAACAAACGTAATAACAGTTGTAAAAACAATTGCACTTTAAGGAGTTAGTATGGCCAAGGAAGCATTTAGTCGAAATAAACCCCACGTAAACGTGGGAACCATCGGTCACGTTGATCATGGAAAAACAACTTTAACTGCAGCGATCACCAGTGTCTTGGCAAAATCAGGATATTGCCAAGCTCGCGGCTACGATCAAATTGATAACGCTCCCGAAGAGAGAGAGCGTGGAATCACGATCAACACCACTCACGTTGAGTACGAAACCGCAGCTCGTCACTACGCACACGTGGATTGTCCCGGTCACGCCGATTATGTTAAAAACATGATCACCGGTGCCGCTCAAATGGACGGAGCGATCCTCGTTGTCAGCGCCGCTGATGGTCCAATGCCTCAAACTCGTGAGCATATCCTTCTTGCACGTCAAGTCGGAGTTCCTTCACTCGTTGTTTTCATGAACAAAGTGGACATGGTGGATGACAAAGAACTTCTCGACCTCGTTGAACTCGAAGTCCGTGAGCTCCTCACCCAATATGAATTTCCTGGTGACACAATTCCTATCGTTAAAGGCAGTGCCCTCAAGGCTCTTGAAGGGGATGCCGTTTACGAAAAAGAGATTTTGAATTTGATGGAAGCAGTAGATAATTATATTCCTCTTCCTGAACGTCCGAAAGATCAACCGTTCTTGATGTCGGTTGAAGACGTTTTCAACATTGAAGGTCGTGGTACTGTTTGTACCGGCCGTGTTGAGCGTGGTATTCTCAAGAAAATGGAAGAAGTTGAAATCGTTGGACTTCGTCCGACGGTCAAAACAACTTGTACCGATATCGAAATGTTCCGTAAGCTTCTCGACAGCGCCGAAGCTGGAGACAACGTTGGTCTCTTGCTCCGTGGTGTGAAGAAAGAAGATATCGAACGCGGTCAAGTCATCTCCAAAGTCGGATCGATTAAACCACATACGACCTTCAAGGCGCAAATTTACGTCTTGAGCAAGGAAGAGGGTGGACGTCATACTCCGTTCTTCAAAGGATATCGCCCACAATTCTATTTCCGTACGACAGACGTTACCGGTTCAGTCACTCTTAAAGAGGGTGTTGAAATGGTGATGCCTGGAGACAATATCGAATGTGAAGTCGAATTGCTCTCCCCGATCGCGATGGAAAAAGCAATGCGCTTTGCGATTCGTGAAGGTGGTAAGACAGTCGGCGCAGGTCGTGTTGTCGAAATCATCAAATAATCGGTAAAATTTAAATGCTCTCCAAGGTTAATCCCTTGGGGAGCTTTGCTGTCTCTAAAAAAGGGAGCATATTTTATAAAGGGCAGTAGTTCAATTGGTAGAGCGACGGTCTCCAAAACCGTAAGTTGGGGGTTCGAGTCCCTCCTGCCCTGGAGTCATAAAAGATCATGGAAGCATTAAAAATCGGCGGAAGTTGGTGGGGTACATTTTGGGTTGTATTTTCTGTATTGTTGACTGCCTTTGTGTGGTTTAAGTCTGGAAAAGCGATTCAGAAATTTATCAGCGAGGTCTCTGCAGAACTGAAAAAGTGTTCCTGGCCTTGGGATGAGAATAAAACTGGATTTGCAAAATACCGTGAATTATTTGATTCCACCGTTGTCGTTATCGTTTCGACGATCTTGCTTTCAGCGATGGTGACTTTTTCAGATTTTATTTTGTTGAAAGTAATTGGGCTAGTGACCCGTCTTCATTAAAGGAAACCGATGAGCGAAATAGTTGATCAGACAGCGGATGCAGATAGCAACAATCTTGAAGGATTGGAGCCGCAATGGTATGCCCTACACGTTCTTTCCGGTTTGGAAAAACGGGTCAAGGAGAGCATGGAAAAAAGAATCAAAACGGAAGAGATTTCCGATTTGATCTTTGAGATCATCGTTCCCGTTGAGCGTGTTTCAGAAGTGAAGCGTGGAAAGAAAGTGGAGACCGAGCGCAAGCTTTATCCCGGATATGTTTTTGTGAAGATGTTCCTTCATGATGTGGATAAGAAGTTTGTCGGTCGCTCTTGGTATTTCATTCAAGAGACTCACGGCGTGATCGGTTTTGCGGATGGCGATCGTCCCTCCCCAATGCGCCCTCATGAGATTGAAGCGATGCTCTGGCAAATGCGCGATCGTGAAGAGCGAGTAGTTCCCCGTATTGCCTTTAATATTGGGGATAAGGTGAAAGTTGGCGATGGTCCGTTCCAAAGTTCTGAAGGGGTGATCGATGAGATCGATGCAGAACGTGGAAAATTAAAAGTTTCGGTTAGTATCTTTGGTCGGTTCACTCCCGTGGAACTCGAATTCTGGCAAGTTGAAAAAGCGACGTAATTACGTCCTAAGGAAAAATATATGGCAAAAGAAATCGTTGGACAAATTAAGTTGCAGATCCCCGCAGGACAGGCGAATCCCGCCCCTCCCGTAGGTCCTGCATTGGGTCAGCAAGGGGTGAACATCATGGCGTTCTGCAAAGAGTTCAACGCCGCGACTCAAAAAGATGCAGGAAATATTCTTCCTGTTGTCATCACCGTCTATAAAGATAAATCATTTTCATTTATCACGAAATCACCCCCGGCCTCGGTGCTCCTCAAAAAGGTAGCGAACGTGGCGAGTGGCTCTGCGAAATCAAACACGGTTAAAGTGGCGAAGATTTCGAAGAAACAGGTCATGGATATCGTGAAGATCAAACGTAAAGATTTGACAGCAAAGACCGATGAAGCGGCGTTTCGCATTATTGCAGGAACGGCACGTAACATGGGTATCGAAATTGCTGATTAATAAACAACACAAACGTGGGAGATCTTCGGATCGTTTGAACCACATGGAGAAATAACTATGGCTCAAAAACGGAGCAAGCGCTATCAGGCAGCGGTCAAATTGATCGACAGCAATCGCGCTTATACATTGGTCGAAGCCGTCAAGGTTTTGAAACAAATTGCGGTAACCAAAGCTGATCAAACGGTGGACATCGCTTTTAAACTCGGCGTTGATCCTAAACAAAGTGATCAAATGGTTCGTGGAACGGTTTCATTGCCTAAAGGCACTGGAAAAAACGTTCGCGTTCTCGTTTTCGCAAAAGGGGCTGCAGCGGATGCCGCGAAGGCCGCTGGTGCTGAATTTGTTGGATTCGAAGATTTGATTAAACAAGTCACAGACGGGTTTCAAGATTTTGATGTCTGCGTTGCAACGCCTGATGCGATGTCTGAAGTTCGTAAGCTCGGTAAGGTTCTCGGACCTCGTGGTTTGATGCCAAATCCGAAAATCGGAACCGTGACTGAGGACACTGCGAAAGCGGTGAAGGAATGTAAAGCCGGTCGTGTTGAATTCAAGATGGATAAATCTGCGAATTTACATGTCATCTTGGGTAAGTTTTCTTTTGCCTCCGATGATATCTTAGCGAACGGAAAAGCGGTGATTGATGCCGTTGTCCGTTCACGTCCGAATACAGCGAAAGGTCGCTTCATTCATAACTGTGCTC
Source organism: Methylacidiphilum caldifontis (assembly GCA_945877805.1). Classification (GTDB taxonomy): domain Bacteria; phylum Verrucomicrobiota; class Verrucomicrobiia; order Methylacidiphilales; family CAMAQI01; genus CAMAQI01. Next base: position 16,673 of record CAMCSM010000020.1, read on the forward strand.
TTTCTTCAACCTTTTCACCGAGCATCCGTCTCGACGTGAGCGCTTTCTTGAAGAGCTAAACTGGAGATAAAACCATGCGTGTAGAAAAAGTATCGATTATTGCAGATGTTCAAGAAAAGGTGAATCATTCCCCTTTTGTGATCCTTGTAAATTACGCGGGCCTTAAAGTCTCCGAGTTTACCGAGTTGCGTCACCGTCTTTATGGGGTTCAATCCGAATGTCGTGTTGTGAAGAACACCTTGCTTCGTAAGGCACTTCAAAACGAAAATCTTCCTGATCTCGAATCCCATCTCAACGGTCAATCGGCTGTTGTGATCGGAGAAAAAGATGTGGTTGCGGCCTGTAGGGTTTTGAAGACCTTTCAGAATGAGTTCAAAAAACCGGAAATTCGCATTGGAATTTTAGATCGTAATGTCATCTCCAAGGAACAAGTTCTTGAGTTGGCCGATCTTCCTTCCCGCGAAGTTCTCTTGGGAAGAATCTTGGCTATCATCCAAACACCGGCCTCACAATTGGCTCGTGTCATCAAGGCCAAAATCGAAAAAGAGGAGGAGTCAACGAAGGCTCCTGAGGTCGCTGAGGTCGCGTAAATGAAAACAATTTAGAGGAAGAGGAGAGCGAAAGCTTAATTCTTTACTCTTAAGGGCAAATCCCCTGATTTCCCTAGCCTTGAAGCCCTTTAAGGTTAATTGTCCGGCGGGTGCTGGACTCTAGGAATATCAGAACAAAATAAAAAAAATACTATGTCAGACTTATCAAAAATCATTGATCAATTGAGTGCCTTGACCGTTATCGAAGCGGCAAGCCTCGTTAAACAACTTGAAGAAAAATGGGGTGTCACAGCCGCCGCACCTGTCGCTGTTGCAGCCGCTGGTGGTGGTGCTGCTGCCCCCGTAGCAGAAGCCAAAACAGCTTTTGATGTGATCCTTCTTGAAGCTGGTCCTACAAAGATTAGCGTCATCAAAGAAGTTCGCGCCGCAGTTGCTGGCCTCGGCTTAGCTGAAGCGAAAACCTTAGTTGAATCCGCTCCTAAAGCGATCAAAGAAGGTGTGACGAAGGAAGAAGCAGAAGAGATCAAGAAAAAGATCGAAGCCGCTGGCGCCAAAGTCGAAATCAGATAAGAATCCGATTTTAAAAGGGGAGCTCTCTCGGATGGAGAGGGCTCTCCTTTCCCTGTTTCCAGATCCATCCTGCAGCCGAACCTAACACGAGATGACTATGATGAACTTCACTGAACGACGTAACTTTGGGCATATTCAAGAATCGATTGAAATGCCAAATCTCATTGAATCCCAAATTCGCTCTTATGCCGATTTCCTCCAAAAAGGAATCGCAGCGAACAAGCGTAAAGGCGAAGGGCTGCAATCTGTTTTTCAAGAGACCTTCCCCATCGAAAGCTATGATGGAAAAATTAAGCTCGAGTTTCACCAGTTTGAAATCGGTGAGCCGAAGATGGATTGTTGGGAAGCTCTCCGTGAGGGCGTGACTTATGCCGCTCCTCTTTATGTGACTTTTAAGCTCCGTGATGATTCCAGCACCAAAGAAGAGCGCGTTTACATGGGCGAACTTCCGATGATGACACTCGGTGGAAGTTTCATTATCAACGGCGCAGAGCGCGTTGTGGTCAGTCAGCTCCATCGTTCCCCAGGGATTTGTTTTGAGTCCTCGATTCACACCAATGGAAAAACTCTTTATTCCTATCGTATTATTCCTGATCGCGGCTCATGGCTCGAAGTTTCTTATGACACCACGGATTTGCTTTACGTCCATTTGGATCGCCGTAAACGCCGTCGTAAATTCTTGGTCACCACTTTCCTTCGTGCACTCGGATACAGCACGGATGAGGAGATCATCAAGTTGTTCATGCCGATCGAAGATTTAAAACTCAAAGCAGACCTCGACGAAGAACTCGTCGGAGCCAAGGTTTTGGTGAAAGAAATTCGTGACCCTGAAAGTCAGGACACGGTTCTTGCTCGTGCTTATGAGCCGATGACCAAAGCGGTTATCCGTCAGTTGATGGAACTCGGAATTAAGACCGTTCAAGTGGTTGATATTCGTGAAGATGATTCGATCGTTAAATGTTTGAAGAAAGATGCAACGAAAGATCAAGATGATGCCTTGAAGGATATCTATCGTCGTTTGCGCCCTGGAGATCCACCAACCGTTGCCAATGCAAAGCTTTTGCTTAAACGTCTATTCTTTGACAACAAGCGTTATGATTTAAGTCGTGTCGGTCGTTACAAAATCAACCAAAAGCTCGGTCTTGGTGTTGATTATGATAACCGCACTTTGATGAACGAAGATGTTGTGGCTGCGACAAAGCACATCATTGGACTTCATAAAGGCCAAGGAAACACCGATGATATCGATCACCTTGGAAGTCGTCGTGTTCGTGCTGTGGGTGAATTGCTTGCGAACCAATGTCGCACAGGACTTTCCCGTACGGAGCGTTTGGTCAAAGAGCGGATGACGCTATTTGATGTGAACACCGAAGGAATGACTCCTCAAAAACTAATCAATCCGAAGGCTCTTTCGGCTGTGATTCGTGACTTTTTCGGTCGTAGCCAACTTTCTCAGTTGATGGATCAAACCAACCCACTCTCTGAGATGACGCACAAACGACGTCTCTCGGCTCTTGGGCCTGGGGGTCTCTCTCGTGAGCGTGCTGGATTCGAAGTTCGTGACGTTCATCCTTCTCACTACGGACGTATTTGTCCGATTGAAACGCCAGAAGGTCCGAATATCGGTTTGATCTCTTCGATGTCTTGCTATGCTCGAATTAATGAGTTCGGTTTTATCGAAACTCCTTATGCGAAGTGCCAAGATGGTCGTATCACCGATAAGATTGACTATCTCACTGCTGATCAAGAAGAGAACTTCATTGTGGCTCAAGCCGATTCTAAGTTTGATGCGAAGATGAACTTCACTGCCGATAAAGTCGTGGTTCGTTCTAAAGGGGAGTTCATTGAAGTCGATCCAGAAGAGGTCAACTACAAAGAGGTTTCACCTAAACAGCTGATCTCAGTTTCTGCCAGCTTGATTCCATTCTTGGAACATGATGATGCGAATCGTGCCTTGATGGGATCGAATATGCAACGCCAAGGGGTTCCTTTGGTCGTCACCGATTCCCCTGTCGTTGGAACCGGAATGGAAGCGAAAGTCGCACGTGATTCATTGGCTGTGGTTGTTGCTGAAGGAGCGGGTAAAATCGCTTCCGTCACCGCCTCTCAAATCGTTGTGACTGCTGATGGCGAAATGCCTGAAAGCAAGAAGAAGCTCAAACATGCTCCCGAAGAAGGGATTTATGTTTATACGCTTCGTAAATTCCTCCGTTCAAACGTAGGCACTTGTTACAACCAAAAGCCAATTGTCAAACGTGGTCAAAAGATCGCTAAGGGACAAGTTTTGGCCGATGGTCCTTGTACCCAAGCGGGTGAACTTGCGCTCGGACGTAATGTCTTGGTCGCCTTCATGCCTTGGAACGGATATAACTTTGAAGATGCGATTCTGATTTCGGAACGGATCGTGAAGGATGATGTTTATACCAGCATCCATATCGAAGAATTTGAAATCACCGCTCGTGATACGAAACTAGGACCTGAGGAGATCACTCGTGATATTCCAAACGTTGGCGATGAGGCTCTCAAGAACCTCGGACCAGATGGGGTTGTTCGTATCGGTGCAGAAGTGAGACCTGGCGATATTCTCGTCGGTAAGATCACTCCAAAGAGCGAAACAGAGCTTGCCCCAGAAGAACGTCTCCTCCGAGCGATCTTCGGTGAAAAAGCGGCTGATGTGAAAGATTCTTCACTCACCGTTCCTTCCGGCGTGACCGGTATCGTCATGGACGTCAAAGTGGCTGCGGGAAATGTGAAGGCGAATCGCCTGAAACTTTCTCCGACAGAAGCGAAGCGTCAGTTGAAAGATATCGAAACAAAATACGCTGCGAAAGAAAACGTTTTGAGCGAAGAGTTGACTCAAGCCCTTTCGAACATTCTTTTGAATGAAAAGATTCCTCTCGACGTGGTGAACGCGGAGACAGGTGAAATCATCATTCCTGCAAATCGTAAGATCACGAAGACCCTTCTTCGTAAGATGGCGAATTGCTACAATCATATTGAAATCGATCCAAGTCCGATCCGTATCAAGATTCGTGAGATCATTGGGAACTTTGAAAATCGTTTCGAGCAGCTCAAAAATGAGCGCGAGTCTGAATCCGATCGTATCGAGGCCGGAGAGGATTTCGAGCCCGGTATCGTGAAGCAAGTAAAGGTCTATGTCGCCAGCAAACGTAAGTTGAGCGTTGGAGATAAGATGGCTGGACGTCACGGAAATAAGGGAGTGGTCGCCAAGATCGTTCCTGAAGAGGATATGCCTTATTTACCAGACGGAACGCCAGTGGATATCGTTTTGAATCCACTCGGAGTCCCTTCCCGTATGAACGTCGGACAGGTTTTAGAGACTCACTTAGGAATCGCCGCTCGAGCCTTAGGCTTCAAGATTGCGACCCCTGTGTTTGACAGTATTAAAGAACCGCAAATTCGCGCTTACTTAAGAGAGGCCGGATATGATGAAGATGGTAAGACCTACCTCTATGACGGACGTTCCGGTGAACGTTTTGATCAACGAGTAGTGGTCGGAGTCATCTACATGTTGAAATTGGGTCACTTAGTTGCCGATAAGATCCATGCCCGTGCGGTTGGACCTTACTCGCTCGTCACCCAACAGCCGTTGGGAGGTAAAGCACAATACGGTGGTCAACGCTTCGGAGAAATGGAAGTTTGGGCGATGGAGGCTTATGGCGCTGCTTATACCTTACAAGAGCTTCTCACAGTGAAATCGGATGACGTCTCTGGACGTACCCGAATTTACGAGAGCATTGTGAAGGGGGATAACACCCTTGAAGCAGGAACTCCTGAGTCGTTCAACGTCTTAATTAAAGAAATGCAAAGCTTGTGTTTAGATGTGAAGGTTGGGGGAAGAGCCCCTGGTCCGATCGTTGACACCGGTGAAACATTGCCTGCTCCTGCAGATGTTCCTGATGTTCCGGATCAACGGGTCATCTTAGAGCAAGAAGTCGCTTAATTCAGAGTTGTTAACGAAAAGAAATATCACAAAACGAGGTATCGCTATGAGCACCACATTGAATCGTGAATCGAATGTCCGCGAAGTTTTAGGTTTGGAACGTTCCATTGGTTTTGACCAAGTTGGAATTACGGTCGCCGCCCCTGATAATATCCGCTCTTGGAGTAAGGGTGAGGTGAAGAATCCTGAGACGATTAATTATCGTACTTTTAAGCCTGAAAAAGGGGGATTGTTCTGCGAACGAATCTATGGTCCAACGAAAGATTGGGAGTGTGCCTGCGGCAAGTACAAACGCATTAAGTACAAAGGGGTCATTTGTGATCGTTGTGGCGTTGAAGTGACTTTGGCTCGCGTTCGACGTGAGCGTATGGGACATATCGAACTTGCTGTTCCTGTCACTCACATTTGGTTTTACAAATGTATGCCAAGTCGTATCGGTTTGATGATGGATATGACGGCTCGCGAACTTGAGCGCGTGATTTATTACGAGGATTATCTCGTGATTGATCAAGGCAAAACACCTCTTCAATTCAAACAACTTCTCAGCGAAAACCAACTCCGCGAAGCTCAAGAGCAATACGGAATGGATTCCTTCCAAGCGAAAATGGGAGCTGAAGCGATCCGTGAAGTTTTAGGGAAGATTGATTTAGATACGCTTGTTCAAGATTTAGCGGTTCAACTCGATACCACGAAGAGCAAACAAACTCGTAAAAAAGTGGCAAAACGCCTCAAGCTTGCTCAAGGATTTTTACAATCGAAGACTCGTCCCGAGTGGATGATTTTGACTGTTCTTCCTGTGATTCCTCCTGACTTACGTCCGTTGGTTCCTTTGGAAGGGGGACGCTTTGCGACCTCTGATTTGAACGATCTCTATCGCCGTGTTATTAACCGTAACAACCGTCTTCGTAATCTTCTCCAACTCAAGACGCCTGAAGTTATTATCCGAAATGAAAAACGGATGCTTCAAGAATCAGTGGATGCGTTGATGGATAACGGACGTCATGGTCGTGCGGTCACGGGTGCTGGAAATCGTCCTTTAAAATCCCTCTCGGATATGCTCAAAGGAAAGACCGGTCGTTTCCGTATGAATCTTCTCGGTAAACGGGTCGATTACTCTGGTCGTTCAGTCATTGTCATTGGACCTGATCTTAAGTTAAACCAATGCGGTTTGCCGAAGAAAATGGCTCTCGTTTTGTTTGAACCGTTCATCATCCGTCGTTTGAAAGAACTCGGATACGTTCACACGGTTCGTAGTGCGAAAAAGATGATCGAGCGTCAAGAAAGTGCCGTTTGGGATATTCTTGAAGATGTGACCAAAGGTCACCCCGTCATGTTGAATCGTGCGCCGACGTTGCATCGTCTTTCGATTCAGGCTTTCGAGCCGAAGTTGATCGAAGGGGAAGCGATTCGAATTCATCCTCTCGTTTGTACGGCTTATAATGCCGATTTCGACGGAGATCAAATGGCGGTTCACGTTCCTCTTTCGGTTGAGGCACAACTTGAAGCACGTCTTTTGATGTTTGCTCCTTTGAATATCTTCTCGCCTTCGAGTGGACGTCCTGTGACGACCCCGAGCCAAGATATTACTTTAGGAAGTTACTACCTCACTCAATCCCCTCGTAAGTTGGGGAATCAAGAGGAAGAAAAGAAAACACGCCGTCAGCTTTTTAGTGATGTCGACGAAGTTCTTTTTGCTCATGCTGAAGGGGGCGTAAAAACTCATGACTGGATTCTTTTGAAGAATCCGGATTTTGGGAAAGTGACGATCTTTGGTGATAGTGAGAAGAAGATGATCGAAACGACTCCGGGTCGCGTCATTTTCAGTCAAATCTGGCCTAAAGAGATCGGTTTTTATAACAAAGTCGCAAGCAAGAAACAGATCGGAGATATCATTCTTCGTACCTATCAAGTTTCTGGACACGAAGCGACAGTTGCTTCACTTGATCGCCTCAAAGAATTTGGATTTGCGGAAGCAACAAAGGCCGGTGTATCGATCGGTATCGATGACATGATCATTCCTCAAGAAAAGGGAAGCGTTGTTGCGAAGGCTTACAATTCAATCACGGTAGTGGAAAAACAATACCGTTCTGGAGCGATCACCGATGGTGAACGTTACAACAAGATCGTCGATATCTGGACACAAGCCACCGATGAAATTTCTAGCGTGATGTATCGCACACTTGAATACAACCAAGGAAAAGAGGAATTCAATCCTCTTTACCTCATGGTCGATTCTGGTGCCCGTGGAAATCGTCAACAAATGCGTCAGTTGGCTGGTATGCGTGGTTTGATGGCGAAACCTTCTGGAGATATTATCGAGCGTCCAATTATCTCGAATTTCCGTGAAGGATTAACGGTTCTCGAATATTTCATTAGTAGTCACGGAGCTCGTAAGGGGTTGGCCGATACGGCGTTGAAGACTGCTGATTCCGGTTATATGACTCGTAAGCTCCATGACGTCTCACAAGATGTTATCGTGATCGAAGAGGATTGCGGTACCGTTAACGGTATCTGGGTCAAATCGATTTATGAAGGAGATGAAGAGGTCGTTAAATTGAACGATCGTCTCGTAGGACGTGTTTCCTGTGATGAAATTAATGATCCTGTTGGCAAGAGACTTTTAGTCGCTGCTGGTGGGTTGATTGATGAAAAGACCTCAGTGGATATTGTTCGTATTGGAACAGAGCGCGTTAAGCTTCGCTCGGTATTGACTTGCGAAACTCGTGGCGGAATTTGTGCCCGTTGTTACGGACAAAATCTTGCTGCAAACCGCATGGTCAAATGTGGAGAAGCGGTTGGAGTTATTGCAGCTCAATCGATTGGCGAACCGGGAACTCAGTTGACGATGCGTACCTTCCACATCGGCGGTACTGCTTCACAGGTTTTCAAACAACCGATGATCAAAGCCAAAAATGATGGTAAGATCCAATTCACCGAGCTTCGCGTCGTGAAATCGATTGAAGGGAACTACATTGTTTTGAATAAGAACGGTTCTGTCAGTCTTCATGACGATCAAGGTCGTGAGCTTGAACGCTACACGGTAGTGATCGGCTCTGTGATTTCGGTTGCAGAAGGAGATTTGGTCAAGAAGGGAAGTGTCTTCGTTCAATGGGATCCATACAACGTTCCTATTTTAACGGAGAAGGCTGGATTGATCGAGTTCCATGATATTATTGAAGGGGTCACGATGAAACGTGAGCTCGATGCTGACACCAAACAGGTCGGAACGATTGTCATTGAGCATAAAGAAGATTTACATCCTCAGATTGTCATTCGTAATGAGGCGAAAGAGGTGATTGCCTCTTACAGTATTCCTGCAGGTGCTCACATCGAAGTGAAATCTGGTCAGAAAGTACAAGCGGGCGTTCGTTTAGCGAAAACCCCTCGTAAGATTTCGAAGACCAAGGATATCACCGGTGGACTTCCTCGTGTTGCAGAACTTTTTGAAGCACGTAAGCCGAAAGATGCTGCTGAGATCGCAAAGATTGACGGTGTTATCGATATTGCTGGAATCGCTCGTGGTAAAAAACGATTGATTGTTAAAGATATTGAAACCGGAGTTGAAGAGGAGCATTTGATTCCTCTCTCCAAGCATTTGATTGTTTACAAAGGGGACTTTGTTCGTAAGGGACAACAGTTGACTGAAGGACCGGTGATTCCTCATGAAATTCTCGAGGTTTGCGGACCTCAAGAGCTCCAAGAGTACTTGGTCAATGAAGTTCAAGAAGTTTATCGCCTACAAGGTGTTGAAATTAATGATAAACATATTGAAATTATCATTCGTCAGATGCTTCGTAAGGTGAAAGTCACAGAGCCAGGAGATACCTCGTTCTTGTGGGGTGATCAAGTGGATCGTTTAGCTTTCCAAGAAGAGAATCGTTTGATCGAAGAAAAGGGTGGAAAACCGGCTGAAGCGACTCCTGTTTTATTGGGAATCACGAAAGCCTCGTTGGAAACCGAGAGCTTTATCTCGGCTGCCTCTTTCCAAGATACGACTCGTATTTTGACGGATGCTGCGACGCTTGGAAAAGTGGATAATCTTAAAGGCTTTAAAGAAAATATTATCATGGGTCATTTGATCCCTGCCGGTACTGGATTTAAGACCAACAATAAGATTCGTCTCATTGAATTAGGAGAACCGATTGGCGAGCCTCTCGTTTCGAGAGATAAACCTGAGGATCAACCTCCTTCACCCAAGCCAGTTATTTTAGAAGAGGTTGCTTAATCACAAAATCCATCGCTGGAGTTTGGATGGGGAGTTGTTGATCGACTTTCTTTTTGGACTTAAGTTTGAAGGACATTTTGTGATCTATTTTTCTGATTTTTAAAATTGGGAAAAGTTAATTTAAAAAACGCGCTGTGAAATACAGCGCGTTTTTTGTTTTGAGGAAAAAAGCGTTTTGGATGGGTTGAAAATTCCTTTTGAAATTAACCGATTCCTGTTCAGTATCTGGCCATGAGCTTATGGCAATGGTTTGGATATAAAGATCGTGGGATTCCTCTGCACGAGGGATCGAAGATTCCTCGCGTTCAAGTGAGGGATGATCTGGGGCATCTTTTTTATTTAGATGACGTCGCGCGAGTCGGATGGACTTTGGTTTATTTTTATCCAAAAGCAGATACCCCAGGGTGCACAGCTCAGGCTTGCAGTTTAAGGGATCACTTTCATGAATTCACCTCTTTAGGGGTTAAGATTTTTGCGGTCAGTCGAGATAAGGGTCCTGCTTTAAAAGCATTTAAAAAAAAATATTCGTTGCCGTTTTCGATGATTAGCGACTTGGATAGTCGATTGATGAAAAGTTTTGGAGTTCCGAAGTGGTTCGGGTTTGCCAGTCGACAGGCCTTTTTATTTAAAGAAGGGACCTTGATTTGGCGAGATCTTGTGGGATCGACGCGAACCCAGGCGGATGAAGTTTTAAGAGCAATTCGGGAACGGAATTAAAGGGATGGAGACGATTGTTGCGAGGATCACTCCTGGAGGACGGAGTGCGGTGGCGTTGATTCGAATTTCGGGACGAGAGTCTTGGAAAATCGTACGACAGCTGGTGAGCCGTTTTCCTGAATCGATCACTCCCGGTTCCTTTTTCTATTCTAAAATTTTGGAAGAGGGAAAGGTGGTCGATGATGTGGTGGTTTCCTTATGGAAGGGGCCGGCCTCTTACACAGGAGAGGATGTGGTTGAGATCGGATCTCATGGAAATCCACTGATTGTTCAAAAATTGATTGAGCTTTGTATTGCTGCAGGGGCGCGGTTCGCTCAGCCGGGGGAGTTTTCCCAACGCGCCTTCACGCATGGGAAAATGGATCTGACCCAAGTGGAGTCGGTGATTGATATCATTTCGGCCTCTACAGAGGTAGCGTTACGGGCGGCTCATGCGATGAGGGAGGGACGGCTTGGATTGAAAATTCAAGAATTTAAGGGAAAGCTCATCGATCTTCTTGCTCATTTAGAGGCTTATATTGATTTTCCGGAGGAGGATATTACTCCGGAAACGGGGGAGCAGTTTCAAAGTCGAGTGATAGACCTCAAGGAAGAGACCGATCTTTTGTTAAAAACGGCTCCCTATGGGAAAGCGATTCGTGAGGGGATTCGGACGGTCATTGTCGGGGAGCCGAACGTCGGAAAGTCGACTTTTCTTAATTTACTGCTTCGAGAGAAAAGAGCGATTGTTTCCGATCGACCGGGGACGACTCGCGATACGATTGAGGCTCCTTACCAACTGGGAGGAATTCCGTTAGTTCTTGTGGATACGGCAGGACAGCGAGAAACAGAGGATTCGATTGAGCAAGAGGGAATTGATCGGGCTCGCCAAGGGATGGCTCAGGCAGATCTTGTGATTTATTTGATTGATGCAACAAAACCGGATCCTCTCCGGCTTGATCGAGAGCAGAAAGCGGGACAACTTTGGGTGAAAATTGGAAATAAGGCCGATTTGGGGCTCAATCTGCATGAGAATGCTTTTCCCTTCTCCTGTCACGAGTCTGGTGCGGTGGAGAAAATCGAGCGCTTTCTGACGCAGAAGATCTTGGATTCGATGCCGACTACGACCCTTTCCGATTTTGCGATTAATGCGCGTCAGGAAGGGGCGTTGCGTCTAGCGAGTGAGAATCTTCAACGAGGGTTAGATTCGCTCCTTCAAGGGGAGTCTCCTGAATACGCTAGCATTGGCCTCAGGGCTGCCTTAGAGGCCTTTGGATCTGTTGTTGGTCTTGCGACTAATGAGGATATCTTGGATTCCTTATTCAAGCAGTTCTGTATCGGAAAATAGAGTCCGGGGGAATCGACTTAGTAACAGAAGAGCTCTTCAGGCTTGAAGAAGCGTTTGAGCTCATCCGCCGCTGCCTCTGTAGAATCGGAGGCGTGAGCGACATTGACCATCATATCGGTTCCGAGATCTCCGCGAATGGTTCCTTTTTCCGCTTTACGGGAATCGGTCGGTCCTAAAAGAGTTCGAATACGGTCAACCGCGTTTTCTCCTGCGATAGCGAGGGCGATCACGGGGCTGGATTGCATGAAACCGGCCACTTCTGGGAAGAACGGCTTGCTGGCGATATGGGCATAGTGTTCAGCTAAAAGCTCGCTGCTGAGGGAGATCATTTTACATCCTTTAATTTTGAATCCGGAGGATTCAAATCGACGGATGACCTCTCCGACATTGTGTTTAGTGACGGTATCGGGCTTTAAGAGAATTAATGTAGTTTCCATAAGGGAGATGAATACCTATCCGAGTTTTTGGATAAGAAAAGTAAAAAGTAGCCTTTTTAGTCGTTTTCTTTTAATGGGGAAATGGTATGGTCTGAGTTATTGTGAGTAAAGATGTTGTTCCAGTTCAAATTTACGGGGTTCTTCCGACCGAATCGCAGAGTATTGCGATCTTTATCGGGAATTCCGATAAGGTCTTTATTATTAATGTCGATCAGACCGTCGGGCGTGCCATTGCGATGAGTTTACAGAGCCAGCGGAGTGAACGTCCGATGACTCATGAGCTGATGGGGGATATTTTTACAGCCTTCGGAATTGAGGTCGAGCGGGTGGTGATCAACGATCTTCGAAGTAACACCTATTATGCGCGATTGATTTTGAAAGCCGAAAACGAGGTCCATAAGAAAATCATTGAAATTGATGCTCGTCCGAGTGATTGCTTAGCGATCGCTCTTCAGACCAAGCGGCCTATTTTTGTGAGTCGAGCCGTTTGGGATGAGGTGGAGGATAATAGTGATTTGCTTGAGAAGATGAAGCAAGGCTATCCTAAGCCACCGACAAAGGGTAAAAAGGGAACGGCAGAGGATGAAGAAAGCTAGAGTTTAATTCCTTCTTGAATCAGAAGGATCGGAATATCGTTTTGGATACGGTAGACCACTTTCCCATCGTCACGAAGGAGCCCTGCAGTGAGGGGCTCAGAAACGATCTTCCCTTCGACGCTCAAGAGCTCTTTTTTCTCCAAGCGACGATTGAGGGTTTCGAGTTCGCTTGCGGTTGCTAAAGTGAGGTCCTGTTTCGTTTCGGGACAACAGAGGATTTTAAGAAGTTCAGCGGAGATCATAATGGGAGCAGGGGGAGAGGATTTGACCTCATTGCCCCCCGAATAAGTTATCGTTGATCGATAGGAATATATTTTTGATTGATCGGTCCGGTGTAGATCTGACGGGGACGATAGATTCGAGTTCCTTGGTTATCGGAAACCTCTTTGTAGTTGGCGATCCAACCGGGCATTCGTCCAATTGCAAAAATCACGGTAAACATTTCCACCGGAATTCCGATCGCACGCATGATGATACCACTGTAGAAATCAACGTTTGGGTAAAGTTTACGTTCCACAAAATAAGGATCCGAGAGGGCTGCGGTTTCGAGATGCTTTGCAATATCCAGAAGGGGATCATTAATCTTGAGCGCCTTGAGAACATCATCACAGGCCTTTTTAATGATCATGGCGCGAGGATCGTAGTTTTTGTAAACGCGATGGCCAAAGCCCATTAATTTTTTACCACTGTTTTTGTCTTTGGCGGCTTCAATGAATTTGCGTCCATCATCGCCAGAGGCGTGGATCTCTAAAAGCATTTCGATGACCGCTTGATTCGCTCCTCCGTGAAGAGGACCCCAAAGGGCACAAACTCCGGCAGCGGTACTGGCAAAAAGATTCGCCCGACTAGATCCCACCATTCGGACCGTGGAGGTCGAACAGTTCTGTTCGTGATCGGCGTGGAGGAGGAAAATTAAATCTAACGCTTTTGTAACAGCAGGATCGATCACGAATTCGTCATAAGGTTCGGAGAACATCATATGAATGAAATTCGGGGTATATTTAAGGCTCTTTTTAGGGTAAATAATGGGCAGGCCGTGAGATTGACGATAGCTAAAGGCAGCAATCGATCTGACTTGGGAGATCAGTCGTGCCGCTTGGAGCTTGAAGTGAGCTGGGTTGTATCCTTCGAGCAACTCCGGATAATAAGCGCTGACCGCATTGATCATTGAGGAGAGAATCGCCATCGGATGCGCCGTTGAAGGAAATCCTTCAAAATGGTGCTTCATATTGGCATGGATCGTCTGCTCTTGAGAGAGAAGATTCGAAAATTCAGTGAGTTCCGCTTTATTCGGCAGATGACCCCAAATCAAGAGGTAAGAGACTTCAATAAAGGAGGATTTCTCCGCGAGCTCCTCGATCGGATATCCGCGATAGCGAAGAATTCCGAGATCTCCGTCGATAAAGGTGATTTCACTTTTGCAAGAGCCGGTGTTTCCGTAGCCATCATCGAAAGTGATATGATTTGTTTGGGCACGTAGGCTAGCAATATCGATCGCTTTTTCATTTTCAGAACCGACGATCAAAGGAAGTTCATAAATTTTTCCGTCCAGATCCAGTTTTGCTGTGTTGTTTGCCATAAGTGTCCCCTTTGTTTTACGATTTTAAGGATTTAAGAAGAGATTACTTCTTTTTTTCAGAGGAGTCGATTTTTTTTAGTGAGTCGATCATTTTTTGAATTTGAGGAAGTTGTGATTTAATTAAGCTTTCTGGGCCGCTGATTCGAAAAAAGAGGGATCCTTCCGTTCCCCCCTCGACAACGACTCCGATAAATCCAAAGTTCGGTTTAGCCAAAGGAGGAACCCCTGGTTGAGAGGACATTCCGGAGTAGGTTCCAAACGATTGAATTTGGCTGATGTGAAGTCCGTCGATGTTTTTAACGCTAATTTCAGAGGGAGCAGGGGCTCCTTGACTATTGGTTATTTGATTTTTCCACCGATTCAGATTGGATTGTGCATCCCCTCCTTGATCGATTCCAAAGTAAAAAATGACAAACTCCCCCTCATCCGTCTCTTTTTTTTGTTTTGGAATTTTCCATTCCCCGGCGCGCATTGAAGAGGAGGGGGTGGAGGAGACCCAAGAGGAGGGGATTTGAATTTGGATTGCTGCTTTTGTGAACGGAGCCGCAGAGAGCGAGGAGGGGATCAGAAGAATGGAGGTGAGGAAGGCGAAGAGGAGTTGTTTGGTCGGTTTCATAATTTTTTTTCGGTTTGAGCGATTAAATCGATGAAATCTTCAGGATTATCAACGAGGTAAAGCTGTTGTCTAAAACTTTCGTCTCGGAGAAGTCGGGCGAGTCCTCCAACAACACTGAGATATTCAGTCGCCATTCGGCGAGGAGTTCCGATGACAAAAATGAGTTTGACGGTGCTTTTGGCGTTTTCAAAGTAAACCCCCTCCTGACTTCTTCCTGCCGCAAGAATCATTCCTTTAACAAAGTCAGTTCGTGCATGAGGAAAGGCGACATCGTTTCCGAGGCAAGTCGACTCGGTACGTTCGCGAGCGAGAATTTCGTCATAAAATCCTTGAAAGTTTTCAACGTGACTATTGTTTTGAAGTTTATGGGCAACTTCTAAAATCGCCTCTGTTCGCTTCTTGCTAAGAATCGAGAGGCAAATATGTTCCGGCTTGAGGAGTTCACTAATAAGCATAATTAACTAGTGAAAATGACTAGCTCCAAGGTTCGACTGTTTTTCATGAGGATCTTCACTAGGGGTTAAATACTAGTCCCGCTCCATTTAAGTTTTTCACGCAAGATCTCAAAAAAATCATATCCCTCTAAATAAGCGAGCAAAATCGGCTGCTTTCCGGTTTGGATTCGAATTCCCTCCCCTGGTTTAAGGTGGCTTTGAATCGCCCCATCGACTTGAATGGTGACAGGGGCGGAGGGGGAGACGACATCGACGAGCAGTTTTCCCTCGGAGGACATGAGGAGGGATCGGTTCGTCAAGGTATGGGGACAGATCGGGGTTAAGGCGATGATATTGGTGTCGGGGGTGATAATGGGCCCTCCGGCAGAGAGCGAGTAGGCGGTGGAGCCGGTGGGGGTGGAAATAATCAGCCCGTCGCTGCGATATTCGGTGACTAAGGTTTGATTGCGTGTGACTCGGAGTCGGACGAGCCGTGAGGATTCGCCGCGAACCAGAACAACGTCATTGAGCGCCGGCCCCAGATATTGATCTTTCTTTTGAAGATAGACCTCCAAAAGCGTTCGAGGACTATGAATCATTTTCCCTCGGACGATTTTATCAAAAGCCTCCGCTAAATTCTCTTTTCGAACCGAGGTTAAAAAACCGAGTCGTCCTAGGTTGATTCCGAGAATAGGAGTCTGCTCCGGATAAACGGAACGTGCCACTCCGAGAAGAGAGCCATCCCCTCCTGCGACGAGGATGAGATCGCACGATTTCGCTAATTTAGGAAGAGGATCTCCTGTTTGTTGGAGAAGAGCGGCCGATTTCGATTCGAGAAAAAGGGATATTTTAGAATATTGTTTGGAGAGAGAGATGATTTCTTGCAGAAAAGGAATTGAGCCCGCCTTATCGACGTTGGCAACCACTCCAATTTTGATCGGTTTTTCTTTTCTGATCATGAGAGCGCTAAGATTAACTTAAAATCGTAAATCAAAAAGAATAAAATAGTGTTTCGCTCTATTAATTTTTGACTGCTCCATTCCAGACCACATACCAAGCCCCCTCTTTTCCTTGAGTTGTGGTGATTCCGATGTGGGTTAATTTCGGGTGGAGAAGGTTTTTACGATGAATGGGACTGTTCATCCATCGCTGGAGGACAAAAGAGGGGTCATTTCCTTGAGGGGAGCTATGGAGGTTTTCTGAGGCGTAGGAGTAGGAGTGCTTTTTAATGAATTCAATCAGGGAAGAGGAGGAGCGATGAACTTGTTTTTGCTCTTGGGCCAGATGAGAAGACCATTCCTGAGAAAAGGCTTGAAGGGTGGGGTCAAGGAGGAGTAAAGGGAGTTTTTCTTCAGAGCGGACTCGATTTAATTGATTGAGAAATTCCGTTTCAAAACCGGAGGCAGGCTTTGCAGGGAGGGGCAAACTAAATTCAAGGAGAAAAAAAGAAAGGAGCAAGAGCGGGGCTTTCAGAGGGATCATTCGTTCAACTTATCGAAAATAATCGGATTATAAATAAAATTAATTTGAAAAAATAGAAAGTTGAATGAGATTTATTTTGTTTTAAGAATGGCATGGTTGATGCTTTTCTTAGAAACAGCAAAGCCAATCAAGGCTTTGTAGAAGTGATTGAAAGGAGAATGTTATGATGAAGACTGCGCTCTACGATCAAACCTCACCTATTAAAATTTCAAATCGTGCGATGGACCATCGTTCGCGAAAAACACTTCAACATCGATATGAGCGGAGAAAATGCCGCCAATATTATCGGATGCATTGGACTGAAGAAGTCGAAGAGGAATAGAACGATCTTTCGATCGGCCTCCTCTTCCGAAAGTCGGATGCGGTGAAACGGCTCCTCTGATTTGACGATGGGGGGAAGGCTGCAGTGGAATAATCCGCTCAACATTCTCTCCCTTAGTAAAAAGAACATCCCCTGTCATATTTGGAGGTATTCGGTTTCGGTTCATTTCCACAAGAACAATGCCAACTTTCGTCATGTGCAGATCCTTCATGGTCACAAATCACTGGTGACCACTTGGTTCGGGAGAAAGCTGCACGTAGGGGGGAAATTGCTTGAGACCAGTAAAGCCAGAGTTTCATGAAATTTTTGCCTTGAGAGTTGGCGAGAACTCACCACTCTCAAGGTGTATAATGAAAAAAAGTTCTAGATTTGTGTTGATGGCTGTTTATTTTTTTCAATTAGCACGTTAAAAGCGAGTCCTCCAGTTTATTGCAATCCTCTGAACTTGAGTTATCAAATACAGAATCCAAATGACAAACAAAATCCTTCATTATGGATTCGAGAAGGTGCTGATCCGACGGTGGCAATATTTAAAAACAAGTATTATCTCTTTAGCTCGGTTTCGGAAGGCTACTGGGCAAGTGAAAATTTGGTCGACTGGAAATCGATAAAACCATCTTCAATACGCAATCTCCCTATCCTGCGCCACTATGCGCCAACGGCAGTGACTATTGGCGATACCCTTTACTTAAAGGACGGGAATGGTCAAGGTGCTGTGTATGGAACTAAGACACCAGAAAATCCTGATTCATGGAAACAAGTTTCCCCTGAAGGATGGCATAAGCCAGACGCACAATTTTTTTTAGATGAAGACGGAAAGCTATGGATTTCTTACGGATGTAGCAACACTGGGTTTTTGTATATTCAGGAGATAGATACGAAGACTTTTCTTCCCAAAGGTGATTCTCATGAATTTTTTATGCCCGATGTCAAAAAAAGAGGGTGGGAAGGGGGTACTGAAGGTGAACGTGGGATGAATCATTTCGAATCGCATGGATGGGTGGAAGGATCACAGCTCTTAAAACACAATGGAACCTACTATTTTGTTTATTCCTTGCCAGGTCTGAATAATGCTTATCAGAACGGGGTTTATACAGCAAAAAACATTCTTGGCCCTTATAAGTACCAAAGTCATAATCCCATTACTCAAAAGCTCACTGGTTTTAGCCCCGGTTCTGGACACGGAGAAATCGTCAAGGATCGTTACGGAAACTGGTGGACGTTTGTTTGCCAGTCGGTTTGGACCTTTGATCGTTTTGAGAGAAGGATTGGTATGTTTCCTACGACAATCGATGAACAAGGGGTTTTACTTTCCGACACCTGGCTAGGAGATTATCCCGCCTTGGTTCCTCAAAGTAAACGAGAATCGCGTGGATCCCTCAATAATGGAATGAATCTACTCTCCCTCCATCGTCCCATCACGGCTTCCTCAACCTACATGGGAAAACCTCAGAATGTGGTGGATGAGGAGATCATGACGTATTGGAGCGCGAGCACAGGCGGTAAAAATGAGTGGGTTCAAGTGGATCTGCAGAGCCCATGCCTTGTTGAAGCGGTGCAAGCCAATTTTTGCGAAGTTGATATGAAGGCGAAGAAGTCCGAAGATCGAATCACCGACAACCCGAATGATGTAATCCGTTATAAGGTGCTTGGTTCGTTGGACGAAAAAAATTGGACGACAATTATTGATCAAAGTGAGAATCGACGTGATACGCCGCACGATTTTAATTTAGCCGTAAAACCAGCCAAGGTTCGCTATATTCGTCTGGAAAATGTGAATATGCCTTACGGTGGCAAGTTTGCCGTCCGAGATTTGCGAGTGTTTGGGAGAGGTTTTGGTGTCAAACCCCAAGCTCCTACTTTTCAGGTTAGTCGGGAAAAAAATCGAAAGATTATGGAGGTTCAATGGAATTCGATAGAGGGAGCTGATGGGTATGTCGTGCGCTATGGGCAGGAAAAGAATCGCCTCTATTTGGCAAACCAATACTACAAAACAAATAACGTGTTCATTAGTAGTCTCGAAAGTGAAAAAGAGTATTTTATCACTGTGGATGCCTTTAATCAAAGCGGCTACACTCAGGGACAGTCCATTTTACCTGTTGTCGCATCCAAAAACCGTTATAGTGCAGATGAAGCTGAGCTTTCACAAGGGGCAGGGTATGATGGTAGATTTGTGTATGCAATGCATCAACCGGAGGCAAGTTGTTCATTTCATGTGGATGGCGATATTGGTGGTGAATTCACAATGATCCTGGCGTACGCCACAGCAGATGAAAACGCACAATGCGAGCTCATCGTCAATGGGAGCTCGCAGCATCTCTCGGTGCCCTCTTCTGGCTCTTGGTCCACAATCAAAAAGATCGAGGTTCAAGTTCATTTAAAATCCGGGAAGTCGAATACGATTTCAATCAAAGGAGCGGGGCATGGAATCAATATATCCTATATTGAAATAAAGAAGCTTCGACGTTTTGAGTGGGTCATAGAGTGGGAAGGTTGAGTTGGAGTTTTGAACATCGCAGATACGAGATTGCTCTGAGGTATTCGAAGTTACGAAAGCCTCTAGCGTTCCGTTTTGCGAGTTGGATGATGCCATTGA
>CAMCSM010000021.1 GCA_945877805.1 Methylacidiphilum caldifontis
TGTCGAAGATCCGCCGTAGTTCTGAAAGAAAACGTAGGTGGACGCCGACACTTTGAGCCCATCTCTAACTCCATGTTGACTCATTCGACGCCCGTCTCATTCGGATTGCGTCCTGCAATCTCCTCCTCTGTCGGATCGTCTCCTCCAAAACCCTTTTGGAGTCGGCTCCCCATTCAAATGTATTGATATTTTTCGGATTTTTTGAATTCACCCACTTGGTGAATGCTCTCTCATCTCCTTTTACCTCTCAAATCCTTTTTTTAAAAACTTCTAATGCAAGAAATGGGATAAAAATCGGAATTGTCGGATTTAAAAAGGTCGTTAGGTTTTCGCCCATGCAAGAAAGCTATATCCAATCGTTGTTTGCGGAGAGAATCGGCGGAAATATGTTCGGCAAGGATACCGCGATTTATAAATTTGAGAAAATCAAGCGGGCGAAACGGGCGGCGATGGAGCAAAATCCGGGAAAAGAACTGTTTGATCTTGGGGTCGGAGAACCGGATGAGATGGCTTTTACTGAGGTTGTGGCGAAGCTGCATGAGGAGTCACAGAAGAGTGAAAATCGTGGCTATGCCGATAACGGGGGCCTGGTCCTTAAGCAGGCGGCGGCTCGTTATATGAAGAACTTATGCGGGGTTACGGTCGATGCGGAGAGCCAGGTTTGTCATTCGATTGGAAGTAAGGCGGCGCTGTCGATTTTACCGGCCAGTTTGATTAATCCTGGGGATGTCGTTTTGATGACCGTTCCTGGATATCCGGTTTTTGGAACGCATGCAAAATATTATGGGGGAACCGTTCACAATCTTCCGCTGCTGGAGAAAAATCAGTTTTTGCCGGATCTGAAGAGTATCCCTGCGGATGTTTTGGCGAAGGCGAAGGTTTTGGTGATTAATTATCCGAACAATCCGACGGGAGCGAGTGCGACTCCGGCCTTTTTTGAAGAGGTGGTCGCTTTTGCGAAGAGTCATGGAATCGTCGTGATCCATGACTTTGCGTATGCCGCTTTGGTTTTTGAAGGGAAGCCGATGAGTTTTTTGGCGACTCCAGGAGCGATGGAGGTGGGAGTGGAGCTGCACTCTGCCAGTAAGAATTTTAATATGACCGGATGGCGTTGTGGGTTCGTCGTCGGCAATGAACTGTTGGTGAAGGCCTATGCGACGGTGAAAGATAATACCGATTCCGGTCAGTTTTTAGGAATTCAAAATGCGGTTGCTTACTGTTTTGATCATCCGGAGATTACGGAGAAGATTGCTTCGAAATATTCTCGTCGGATGGATCAGCTTGTGCCGACGTTACAGCAGTTGGGTTTTCAAGTGAAGAAGCCCCGGGGCTCCTTTTTTCTCTATGCCCCTGCGCCAAAGCGTGCTGTGGGAGAGGGGAAGAGTTTTGAATTTGCCAGCGGGGAGGCTTTTTCGCAATGGATGATCACCGAGAATTTGATTTCGACCGTCCCTTGGGATGATGCGGGGTCGTTCGTTCGTTTTAGTGTCACCTTCTCTGCGGTGGGAGAGAGCGAGGAGTTGCGGGTGGTTGGAGAGATTGCCCAACGACTGGGGCGATTTAAATTCGAGTTTTAAACCCAAAATTATTACCGCTTCCAGCGGAGAGGGCTTATCGCTTTGCGATCCTTTTCCTAAGAGATAATTCTTAAGTAGGAGTCGTTGATAATGATATGTTTACAACTTTTCATGAATTAGCTATGTAAAAACTAGCATTTTTTAATAGAAATATTGACAAACTATCGTCTTTTTATACTATTAATAAATGGATCGTTTATTCCTAAAGACCTTATTGGAGTGGAAATCCTCGCCCGCCCGAAAGCCTCTCTTGCTTCAGGGAGCGCGTCAGGTGGGGAAGACTTGGATCTTGAAGACTTTTGGCGAACAGCAATTCCAACATTACCTTATTTTGGATTTTGCCCGCAATCCGGAGTTGGCAGGCTTTTTTGATAACAATCTTCAGCCTAAACGGATTTTGACCGATCTGGGGGTGTATTTAAACCGGGATATTGACCTTGCCAATACACTCCTCGTTTTTGACGAAATTCAGCAATGTCCGAAGGCCCTGACTTCGTTGAAATATTTTAGCGAAGAGCTTCCCGAAGCCTATCTCTGCGCCTCCGGTTCCTTACTGGGACTCGGGCTTTCTGAGCAAAACTTTCCGGTTGGAAAAATTCGGAGGGAATGGCTTCGCCCTATGTCGTTCGAGGAATTTTTGATGGCTCTCGGAGAATCTTCCCTGCGCCAGTCTTTGGCCGAGGCAGCCGGGCGTCGGAGTGCCATTTCATCGCCAATCCACCAAAAGACATTTAGTTTGTTCAAAGAATACCTCATCACTGGGGGAATGCCCGAGGTGGTCTCCGCGTACATAGCCTTGAGGGAAACGCGCGTCGCCGCCTTTCATGCCGTGCGCGACCTGCAAAAGAATCTGACAGAATCCTATCTGGATGACATTGCTAAGCACTCGGGCTCCATCAAGGCGATTCACATCGCGGCTCTTTTTAAAAATATTCCCCTCCAGTTAGCGAGGGAAACGACTGGCATTCGCAAGTTTTTATTCAAGGATGTCCTTTCAGGACGCTCCTCTTATGATCAACTGGAAGGACCTATCCAATGGCTCGATAAAGCGGGTCTAGTGCACCGCATCCCGATCTGCCGAGCCGTGAAGATGCCACTGGCCGCACATGCCGAAGAGAATGCGTTTATGCTTTATCTGTTTGATGTCGGCATCCTCGGCTCGATGCTTCGTCTAGACCCCGGTGCCATTTATCAAAATGAAGTTGGGCAATTCAAAGGATTTCTGATGGAAAACGCGGTCTTAAATGAAATGATTTTCTCGGGAGCCGAAGGTCTTTGCACCTGGCGGCATAACACGGCGGAAATCGAGTTTTTGATGGCCTCTGGCGAAGCGATCCTCCCCATCGAAGTGAAAGCCGGAATGAATACTAAGGCCAAGAGCCTGAAAATTTTCAGGGAAAAATTTAAGCCAGCTCGATCCCTCCTTTTCTCCGGGGTTGGCTGCCACCAGGAAGATGAGGGATTGCTCCATGCCCCGGTGTATCTGGCGGCGGATGTCATTCGGGAGATCGTCATGATGAAGGTGGGTTAAATTCCTGATTTCCCTATTTTAAAATCTCTTTGTTTTTTAAACGCTGCGTCGCTGCGGGAGACAGGTATTGAATCTCTTTGATTTGTTTTTTTCCTACGGAGTTGTGCCCCCTCCGTTATCCTCTCGGGCTTATCGCGAGGCGATCCAGAAACCGAGGGCGGCGAGGGTGATTCCAAAGAGTGTGGAAGCGGCAATGTAGCTGAACATGAGCAGCGGTTTGGTTTGAAAAAGAGTCAGCGATTCTAAGGCAAAGGAGGAGAAGGTGGTAAATCCTCCTAAGAAGCCGGTGATCAGGAGCAGTCGCCATTCTGGGGCGACCGGATTTTTAGTCCAAAAGCCGCCGAGTAGGCCAATGAGAAGGCAACCGATAAGATTGACGGCGAAGGTGCTCCAGGGCCAAGCGAGGAGATTCGTTTTAGGATTGAGTAAAATCGCCGTGAGATAGCGAGCCACAGAGCCGAGCGCCCCTCCGAGGGCAACGAGAAGGATGAGGTGAATCGAGATCATGGGGTGGTTTTTTGTTCATCATTAAACTCCCAGATCCGAGCGGCAAATCCAGAAAAAATCGAGCCGAGGCTGAGGAGGAGAAAGGCGGGGGCCGGAATCAAAAGATTGTGATTTTGTAAAAGGATAACCGACATCTCAATATAGAGTGCGGTGACGATAAGGGAAATAGGAATGGAGAATCGTGGGGGAATTAAAGTGATGAGTCCTGAGAGAGTGAAGGCAAAGGTGATAAAAAGAAGGGAGATCCAACGAAAGGAAAGGGATCGAATGAAGTCGGAGGAGAGAATATTTTGGACGGCGAGCATTTGAATTTTGACCGGGGCCTCTCCGCCGGAGTTTTGCCGGATCACCTCATCCGTGCGCCCGATCCAGACCTGTTTTTGGCGAAGTGTTTTAAGGTCAAATTTCGGTTGCTCCCCTCGCTCCCGTTGGTCTGCGTAGAGAAGAAAATCATCAAAAGGAATGGTGATTGTTTCTAAGGAACGATGACGGAGGGGCATCGCTCCTTGTGAGTCGATGGGAATGAGGCGGAGGATCTTTTTTTGTGAATCACGGAGAATTAAATAAGAGCCGAGCTTGAGAGTGGAAGCGGTGAGATCGGCTCGCAGATGAATGGCGGCAGATTGAAGGGCTAAGGAGGGAATGATTTGATTTCTCCAGCGAAAGACTAAAGGGATCGAGGTCGGTTTTTGTTTTGGATTTAAGGGGAGGTTGGAAATGCCGACATGGGAGTTAGAGGCAAAAGTTTCAACGGGCCAATAGAGGGAGTGATAGGGAGTGAGGGAGCTGATCTCCCCTTCAAAAGGGATGGAGATAAGGTTTTGTGGAGGGGGGGCCTCACTGCCGGCTTGGAAAGCGGCGGAGGCAAAGATCACGTGATCAAAGCGTTCGACAAGATGCGCAAAGGTGGTGTCGAAGGCCTCTTGGTGCTGGTCGCGATCATGGAGAAGAGTTTCGAAGGAGACACTTTGCGGGAAGCAAGGGACGAGCGCGCGGAGAGCGATGGCGAAATCGAGTCGAGGCCAAGGCCAGGGGCGCTCGTGGGGAATTCGATCAATCGCAATGAGGGCGAGGGAGGGGCTCTCCATTTTTTTTAGGGGCGGTTGAAATTGAGCCCAGAGAGAGAACTTTTGATCGGCTTGATCGAGGAGATGAGTTGCGTGAGAGAGCAAGAGAAGAAGCGACCAGATTCCGGAGAGAATCAGGGAAAGAAGAAGTCGAGAGTGAGGCTGTGTCACAAGAGGAGATCTTAGCAATGAACGGAGCGGGGACAATCAAATTGAGAGGGATATTTCGTTCAACCCAAATTTTGCCACATCTCCGTCCCGCATATGCGCATATGCGTCAACTTAAGCTCCTTCTCCTGGGGCGAACTTTCAAAAAACCTTGTCTCACGCGAAGCAACTGTCCCCATGGAATGGGGAATGGCACGGGAGTGAAGCTGGATTTTTAAACCATTTTTCACGCAAAGCCGCAAAGCCTCCCAAGGTTCTCCCCGTAGGAATTTGGAAAAGAAAAAATAAAAAAATCATTTGCCTTTTTGGGAGGAGCCTTGGGCAACTTTGCGGCTTCGTGTGAAAAACTGTATTTGGGTATTTTTCATAATCTCTTGGACGATAGATATTTATAAACTTCAGGAAGTTTACTTCACTAGGAGGAGCAACGTACGCGACGTTTAAATCCCTACCTCCCCCTCATTCTGACTACGGCTCTGTCGAGCCTCTTCCCTATTTTTAAAAAGTTCTCGAAAAATGCCTTTAAATTGATTTGTTTTGAGAGGGAGTGGGGTTAAGTTCTCGTTTATGAAGTTTGTGATTGCGATTACCGGAGCCAGTGGCGCCCTTTATGCGAAGCGGTTGATCGATTGTTTGATTGAGCAAAAAGCCGAGATCGAGATTGTTTTCAGTAGCCATGCAAAAGAGGTGGCGGCGGTGGAGGCAGTTCAATACGATTTTCCGGAGAGCATTCCCGTTTATGGAGATCGCTCGATGCAGAAGCCCTTTGTGAGCGGCTCTGCGAAATATGAGGCGATGGTGGTCATCCCTTGTTCGATGGGAACGATCGGTCGAATCGCCCACGGGTATTCGGATAGCGCGATCACTCGGGCCGCCGATGTTTTTTTGAAGGAGAAGCGACCGCTTCTTCTTGTTCCTCGCGAGACTCCTTGGAATTTAATTCAAGCGCGCAACGTCGTCACCGTGATGGAGGCCGGGGCGACAGTGATTCCGGCCTGTCCCTCGTTTTATGGAAATCCGCAGAGCGTCGTGGAGGTCGTCGATACGATTGTTGCTCGGGTGTTGGATCATCTCAAGGTTCCACACCAACTCGTGAAGCGCTGGAAGCAAGAGGAGCCACGAGAGTAATCCTCTTTATTGGCGTCTTTTGCTTTTTCTTGGCGGTTAAAACGTATTTTCTCTTTTCTTAAGTTGACGCCTATGGTCCACCGACGGATCACTCATCCTCGCTCATCGACGAAGGCCTAATCGCCCAATGCAAGAAATGGGTTAAAATCAAGGGAGTGAAGCGGTTACTGGATCGATTGATATCGAAGGGAGGCTTTTTTTCGCCATTGTTCACCGATCTTTTCGGCATGCAGTCGATCCGATTTCCAGAGGGGCCAAGAGGCTTCAAATTCGATT
This sequence comes from Methylacidiphilum caldifontis, assembly GCA_945877805.1. GTDB lineage: Bacteria > Verrucomicrobiota > Verrucomicrobiia > Methylacidiphilales > CAMAQI01 > CAMAQI01. The sequence continues at coordinate 6,255 of CAMCSM010000021.1, forward strand.
TCGCTAATGAGGGGAGTGAGAAAATCGGATTTAGATTTTTGCTCCGGGGAGAGAGCAAGGTAGCGAGTCCAAGCCTTTTGAAGTTCGGAATGGAAATCGATGAGTGATCTGCCCATTAATTCATTAAGTGCCGTCCAGCGTTCGCTGGCTAAGGTTGAGTTGTAGAGAAAGGCCGGAGGCGAGGTCAGGAGGGAGGGATCGATTTGTTGAAGGAGCGTACTTTTACTTTGAAGCGAGGTGAGAACCGGGATTCGGGTGATGCCGTAGTGGGTGGCTCCGTTGGGTTCTCCGATCGCATTGACCCAGAGGGATTGTCCCTTTTCGGAGAGAACGAAGTCGATAAAACATTGTGCCGCCTCAAGATGGGGCGCCCCTTTAAAGAGTGCGATGCCGTCGGGGATCAGAAGCGATTGATTTTTTGGATAGAGATAACGGACCTTATCCGCTCCTAACGAGGATTGAAGAGCCAAGGCATTGAGATCGATCGAGAGGGCGTGTGTGGCGTTTCCAAAGGCGACCTCTTTCGTTGAGATTGCGGGGTTTTGGGAGAAAGATTTCGTGTTGGCAGCCATTCTCAGGAGGAGACTCCACCCTTTTTCCCATCCGTAGCATTGGAGGATGATTTCGTAGATCATGTGGGCGCTGCCACTTTTACGTGGCTCGACTAAAGAGAGGAGCCCTTTGAATTCCGGTTGCGCAAGATCCTCCCATTGTTTAACGGGGGGAAGTTTTTTGAGTTTGCAGAGAGTGAGGTTTTCAAAAATTCCGAAGGTCGAGAGGGCCGTTGCGTAATAATTCCCCTCAGGATCTTGAAGGGGAAGTCCATTGAGTTCTTTGGGGAAGGAGTTCGCGGTCTCTTCGGAGAGAAAGTAAGGGGCGAGATGCCCTTTATCTTTTTGGTTTTCAAAGGGATCAAGGCCACCTCCCCAGAGGAGATCCATTCCGCAGGTATCGGGATTTTTGGCGTAAAGAGCATTCACGCTTTTTTCGATTTGAGAGGTCCCTCCCATATCACGCCAACGAACGGAGATTGGTTTGCCTTGGATCAGAAGGTAGTGTTGTTGGAAGGCGTGAGTAAACTCTTTTTGGATTCCATCCCAATGAGGGGAGGCAATAATGAGCTCATCTTCTTCAGGGATCGCTGAAGAGAGAGGGGATAAAAAAAAGAGGAGAGCAAGGGCCGAGAGGGTCCATGGTCTCATTTCAAACAAGAGATTAAATTGGTCCTGCAGATTCGTCGGCTTCGATGATGCTGTCTAGGGCTTGTCGAAAGTCTTTCAGTCCAGGGGCGGGGATAATAATCGTATCTCGGCGACCGTTGACATCTTCCGTGATTCTTAAGAATCGCCCTCGAGGGTTTTGTTTGAGATCAAAAAAGAAACATTTACGTTCTACGGTAATTTTTTCACTGCGCATTAACTCATCCATAATTAAACCCTCCACGTTGCGACCACAAAGTATCGTACTAGAAATCGTTAATAAGTCAAAAAATTATTATTGAGACAATTGTGACGTAAGGATTTTTGTTTTTGGTAAAAGGTTCGCTTAAGCCTAAAAACAAAAAACAAATGAAACTGTATTTTTAAAATTCATAAATCGGAATTCAATGCAATTGATATGGGCTAGAGACTATTTTCATTGATGAGATATCCTTGGTTTCGGTCTTTGACCGATTTATGGGTTGTCGAGTTGGTGGGGGATCTCCCATCGAATGGGATATGAAGATATTTTTAACCTTTTTGATTGTTGTTGGATTCACTGGATGTGCTTCAACCTCAAGCCCTTCTGTAAGAATCGATCCTGGGGCGGTGATTCAAAAGAATTACGACTACTCCGCTCCTGCCGATATCGATCGGCAATCTCGACCGGTCTGGATTCTCCCGATGATGAATCAGGGGTGGGTTCCGGCGAGGATCGATCCACAGAGTGGGGATTGGTTAGGGGGGCATTATCAGGCGACGATCATTCAAGAGGGACACTGGGCAACCTTGGAGGAGGCGGAGCAATCGGGGCGCCCTTATGTGAGATCGGGAGAGGGGCAACCGATCGTTCCCCCGCTATCCTCCGCTGGTTCTTCACAAGGGGGGGCGGAACTTGATTTAGCTCATTTGGAGTCAAGATTGTCTCAGGTGGAACAGGGGCAGGCGGTGTTCGTGAACAAGGAGGAGGAGGGGGTAAAAAAATCAAACTCCGTGGTGGTCTCCTCGCAAAAGCCGGGAACCGTCGAGCGGCTTGATCTTGGGAATCAGAGAAAATTGATTGTTCGCTATCGAGAGAATAATGAGGTCGAGATTCAGTATGGATCGAAGCAGTACGTGCAGAGGCTCCCGCATCCGAATGCGACGTTGAGGATTACCGTTCCCGAGAAGTGAAGATTTCGATTTATTTATTGGGTTTGAGAGAGTAGTTTTTGTCGCTTCATGGGTTCTAAGATTATTTTGATCACGCACGAGTTTGCCCCTTATCGAGGGGGGGTGGCGACCTATTGTGAGGAGGTCGCTCGGGCGGCTGTGGCGTTGGGGGAGGAGATTGAGGTCTGGACGCAGGGGAGTTCGCAGGGAGATGAGTTGTTTCCTTTTCCTGTGAGACGCTTGCCCGGGGCAGGGAATTTAAGGCCGCTTTCGTTATTTTTATTGATGGTTTCTCTGGTTTGGAGGACCTCGACGTTGAAACAGGCCCGTGTTTATCTTCCTAGTCGCGGATCGCAGTGGGTGTATCTGAATCTGTATCGACTCTTCGGCTGGAATCCCGGCAAAGAGATTATCGTTACATTTCATGGAACGGAGATTCTTCGTTATGCCCGAAATTCCTGGCTGCGGGACTGTTCGAACCGTTTTTTTAGGCACGCCGCTCATTTACTCACGACCGCCTCTGCTTATTCGGTGAAATTACTTCATGAGAAGGGATTTGGGGAGTGGACTGCAAATCTTCAGGTGGCGCCTTGTGCCCTTAAAAAAGATTTTCAACGGATTAACGGAGGCGGAGAAAATGAGGGAGATCAACGGAATTTGCAGGAGTTCCGAATTTTAACCTTAGCCCGAGTTCATCCTCGCAAAGGGCAACGGGAGGTCGCAAAGGCGTTAGGCGGGCTCTCTGCGGATCTTCGCTCCCGAGTGATTTATCAAATTGCGGGGAAAGGGGATGATGATTATTTGCAGCAGGTTGTGAATCAATGTCGGGGATCGGGGGTTCGTTGCGAAGTTTTGGGTGAGGTTGCGGAGAGTCAAATTGGGGCGATTTATCAGAACTGCGATCTTTATGTAATGACGAGTCATTCGCTTGCGGAGAGTGTGGAGGGCTTTGGGATGACTTATTTAGAGGCCGGATTTTTCAAGAAGCCGGTCGTTGGCTATCGAACGGGGGGGGTGGAGGAGGCGGTCCTTCATGGGCGAAGTGGATTGCTGGTGGAGGAGGGAGATCTTGAGGGATTAACGACTGCGATCGAACGGATTCTCCGTGATCCGATTTTGGCGCGTGACATGGGAGAGGAGGGGCATCAACATGCTCTTTCATTTTCATGGGAGAAAACAGCACAAATACTTTTTGGATCAGGTAAGGAGTTCAATGTTTAAAAAATCTAATTTCTACTACGCGTTAACATGGTTTTTTGGTCGTCCCGTTTTAGATTGGTGGATGAACGTTCATGTCTCGGGGGAAGAGAATCTTCCGAAATCCGGGTCGGTCTTATTGCTTGCGAATCATATTAGTCATTTTGATCCTCCGCTGGTCGGATACGGGTTGAATCGTCCGGTCGATTTTTTAGCGAGTGCAGAGTTTTTTGAGAATAAATGGGTGAACCGATTTTTCCGTGCGATTAATACCTATCCCTTTAAGCGGGATCAGGTGCAGGATCTCACGGCGATGCGTTGGGTACGGACGAGCTTGAACGAGGATCGGGTGGTTTGTATTTTTCCAGAGCGCGGGATTCGTTATGGCAAACAGTCTGTTTTAGCGGGGAATCTCTTTCCTCCGGGGACCGCAGAGGTCGCCTTTCGTTGGGGAGTGATCGTGATTCCGACGGTCGTTTTAGGGAGCGATCAATTTTACACCTTAAAGGCGTGGAAGAACCGTCGGTCGGTTTTTGTGAGTTATTTGCCTGCGGTCCGCCCGAAAGATTTTAAGAGTGCCACGGAGATGAATCAAGCGATTGGGGAGTCGATGCATCGTGAGGTGAGTCGTTTGAAGGAGGTTTATGATCTCAACGAGAGCATTATGCCGTTGGCGGCTGAGGAACATTGGGGAAAGCCGATTCCTGCTTAAGTATTTCGATTTGATTCCGATAAAGAGGATATGATTCGTCTTTTATCTGAGGTTCCTGAGAGAAAAACAAGCCAAGCGATGGCGCGCTGTATTCTTTTGGGGGTCAGTGGGGTGGTTTCGACTTATTTAATCTGGAAAACAGTTCAATTTTACGCCTCGGAGATCCCTTTATCCTTTCATTTGACCTGTGGGTTGGTGGAGGGGGTTATCTTGTTAGCGACTTTGACGGCACTTTATCGACTCCGGGTCTCGGGATCGATCTCCCCCTCTGAAAAGCCGAGGAATAAAGCCCCTCGTGGGAGAGGATTGGTGAAAAGTCCTTTGGTGATGCCGTTGCATTTAAGGAATCAGGAGATGGCATGGTTTGAGCGGAATTAATTTTACCGCTTTTCCTTTTTCGTTGTTTCGCTAATCGGATTAGGAATGGAAGAGTGGATATTATTGATTATCGCCTTTGTTTTCGGTTCTTTTCCCTTTGGTTATTGGATCGGTCAAAGTCAGGGAATTGATATTCGAGAGCATGGAAGTGGCAATATTGGCTCGACGAATGTCTTCCGAGTGATGGGGAAAAAGTGGGGGGTTCTTGTTTTTGCGCTCGATTTTTTAAAAGGATGGGGAGCGATCCGTCTGATGCTTCAGTTTTCTCATCTCACCGATCGAGAGATGCTTTCCTCTTGGGCTGTCGGGGCTGCGATAGCGGTTATTTTAGGTCACAATTATACCCCTTGGTTACGATTTAAGGGGGGGAAGGGAATTGCGACCTCGGCGGGGGTTTTGTTGGCGATGATGCCGTGGGCTTTGTGTGTGGGGGTGCTTGCTTGGGGGTTACTGATGAAAGTAACAAAAACCGTTTCGATCGCCTCCCTTGCTTCCTGTATCGTGGTTCCGTTGTCTGCTTGGTTTTTGTATCCGGGGGAGAAAGTTTTATTCGGATTTGCTGTTGTGGCGGGGGGGATGGGGATTTGGCGTCATCGATCGAATATTCGGCGCATTATTTCGGGAGAGGAATTCTCCTTTAAAAAAGAGCTGGAAAAACCAGAGAGTGGCTCATGAAGATCGGACTTTTAGGGGCCGGGGCGTGGGGAGGGGCGATTGGGGAAAAGATTGCGAGCCAAGGTCATTCGGTGATTATCCATCATCATGGGGAATCGAGTTGGAGAGAGAGTTTCGATGCATTGATTTTAGGGTTGCCGGTACAGCATGTGCGATCGACTTTGAGACGATTTACGGATCCTGAAGTTCCGATTTTGAGTTTAAGTAAAGGGATGGAGATTAAAACCCATCAGCGGGTCAGTCAGATGATTCTTGAGGTTTATCCCCGTTCCACCTGCTCGGTCTTATCCGGGCCGACCTTTGCCGAGGAGGTGGCCTGTGGATTGCCTGCGGTTGCGGTGATTGCGAGCGAATGCGATCAGGGAAGAGTCTTTTTTCACGATCTTCTCCATGACTCTCGATTACGGCTTTATAGTTCCTCCGATGTCGTCGGGGTGGAGTTGGGAGGGGCGCTTAAAAATGTTTACGCGATTGCGGCGGGGGTCTGTCGTGAGCTGAAGTTAGGGGAGAATGCGTGGGCGGGACTTTTAACCCGCAGCTTAGCGGAGATGACGAGAATTGGAATGAGTCTGGGAGGGAGGTCGGAGACCTTTGCTGGGTTAAGCGGGGTCGGAGATCTGATGCTCACGGCCTCGAGCGAAAAAAGCCGAAATTTTCGTATTGGACAGCAGATCGTTCGCGGGGGAGCTCTTGCCGATCTCCTTGAGAAGATCGGGGGGGTCGCGGAAGGGGTCGCGACCGCAAAGGCAATTTATAGCGATGATCGAATCCCTGCGGAGGTGAAGCCAGTGGTGATTGAGGTCTATCGGATTTTGTATGAAGGGAAGTCCCCCGCTTCGGCGGTGAAGTCGTTGATGGAGCGTGCAAAAACTTCGGAATAAAGTGAATGGCTCCTGTCTCTTACCGGTGTATGAAAAAATTAATAGGATTGAGTTTGGGATTATTTCTTTGTTGGGCTTGTGGACGGGATCCACAAATCAAAAAGGAGACCGTCTCCCAAACGCTTCCGCTCAGTGGAGTTCCCCGTATGGATCGAATCGTTAAAACAGATGAAGAATGGCGCAAGCAACTTACCCACGAACAGTTCGAGGTGGCGCGAGCCAAAGGGACGGAGCGTGCTTTTTGTGGCAAGCTCACCGATCATAAAGAGGAGGGGGCTTATCATTGTGTTTGCTGTGATCTCCCTCTTTTTTCATCGAAGCATAAGTTTCATTCAGGAACGGGATGGCCTAGCTTTTTTGATGTGATCGATCGAAATAATGTTGCGACCTTAACGGACAACAAATACGGGATGGCCCGCACGGAGATCCTTTGCGCCCGTTGCGACGCTCATTTAGGGCACGTTTTTGATGACGGCCCAGCCCCGACAGGATTGCGTTATTGCTTGAATTCGATCTCCATGGTTTTTAAGGCCGATCAGAAATAGGAGAGAATTTCATAATCGGGATCCCGACCTCTTGCATTGGCGTAAACTTAAGGAAAACAACCAAAAATACAATTTTTCACCGCGGGGTAAACGGAGGGTAACGGAGGAAAATTTGGTTCTTTTTTCGAAATAAACTCAATAAAATTAATTCCAATTTCTCGTTCCTTATAAAAATCAGTATTACCTCCGTTGTCCTCCGTTTACTCCGTGGTAAAAAAACGGTCTTTTTTTTGTTAGGTTGCCGTCTCTGCGACCTGTCGGGGCTGTGTCATTCCCCATTCCACTGGAAAAGCGGAATAAGTGAGCGAGGGCTTGCCAAGTGGAGGAGATTCCCTCAGGTTTGCGCATGCCCTTTACAAAATTAGGACTTCCCCAGGAAGTATTAGATAATCTTGCGAAGCTCGGTTTTCAAAAACCGACTCCGATTCAAGAACAAGCGATCCCCCTGCTTCTCGCAGGCAAAGATCTTCTCGCAACCTCACAAACAGGAACAGGGAAGACCGCTGCTTTTGGTTGTCCGATCGTTTCACGATTGCTTGCAGGAAAACGAACCGGAATCCGCTGTTTGATCTTGGAGCCGACTCGGGAGCTTGCCCAGCAAGTGGATGTGGCGATAAGAACTTATTGCGCCGGAACCCCGCTTCGCGTTGCCGCTTTTTTCGGAGGCGTCGGTTATGGGCCGCAACGGAAAGCACTTCAAATGGGAGTTGATATTGTCGTAGCGACTCCAGGTCGATTAGAAGATTTTATTCAACAAAACCATATCCGTCTCAATAACGTGGAGATCCTCGTCGTGGATGAGGTCGATCGGATGTTGGATATCGGATTTTTACCGGCCGTGAAACGGATTGTTCAAAAATGTCCACCGAATCGTCAAACCGCTGTTTTTAGTGCGACGCTTCAAGGGCCGATTCGGGATATTGCGATTGGATCCCTTCGTCAAGATCATGAATCGATTGCGATTGAGTCGAAACGCAGTGTTGCGGAGACGATCGAACATGCGATTTATTCGATCAATTCAGAGCAGAAATTTGATTTCTTGGCAAAACTACTCGACACCTTAGGTCACGATAAACTCATTATCTTCACTCGTACGAAACACGGGGCAGATAAAGTATCGCGCAATCTTTCTCGGATCGGTCATGCGACGACGGAGCTTCACTCCAATCGTTCGCAGCGTCAACGGGAGCATGCGCTTGCGGGACTCAAAGCCGGTAAGTATCGCGTTCTTGTCGCTACGGATATTGCGGCTCGTGGAATTGATATTCGATCGGTTTCTCACGTTATTAATTATGATGTCCCTGAGCAAGCGGAGGATTATGTGCATCGGATCGGTCGTACCGGACGGGCAGAGGCGACGGGAGATGCTTTGACGTTGGTGACCAACGAAGAGGAGCGGAAAGTGGTTGCGATTGAAAAACTTTTAAATCAAACGATCACCCGTAAAAAATTAGCGGATTTTCCTTACAAGACCCCTCCTCGAATGGAGACCGGCCGTCCTTCTCGTGGTGATTCTCCTCGTTCAGGGGGATCTCGTGGAGGCGGCGGCGGTTTTAAGCGTCCTGCTCGTTCGCAAGAAAATCGTGGCCCTCGGGGGCCTCGTCCAGAACGTTCGGAACGTTTTGAGGGGGCACGCCCTCCAGCGGCACGGCACCAAGAGGATTTTCGTCCCGGTCGTCCAAGCGGCGGTGGAGCAGGGGCTTCCTCGCATGCGGCTCCGCGTCCTTCTCGTGAAGGGGGTTCCGCCTCTCGTCCTGCGTCAGGTCACTCACGTCCCTCCGGTGGAGGGGGAAGTCGTCCGAGCGGCGGATCGAGTCGTCCCTCCGGTTCGGGAGGATTTAAGAAAAGTTTTGGAAAACCGCCTCGTCGGGACTAAAGCCACACTGTTTTGCTTAAGATCGGCAAGAAATCGGTTTATGAGGTTTTTGGCGTAAAAAAACCAGAGACCCCAACAACCCCGGTCACGTTACCGTTGCTTCCTTTCAGATCTGGCGGGGTTGGCGTGCCGAAACTCTGGCGTCTCTGGCAGTGGGGAAAGTAGAGAAGAGGGGAAAGATCGCAAGATCAAAAACGAAAATGCTTTAGGGTTGACCCCGTAGGCACTCTCCCTAGATTTTTGAATATGCGATTTCCTCGGATTTTGATCGCGCTGATGGCGCTGATTTTGTTGATGCAGTTTTTGCCTGCGCCTCTGGTTTGGCGTTCGGGGGAGGGTTGGGTCGATGAATCCTCGGGGACTGCGGCTTCCGCCTCCAGTTCTCGTGAAGCGCTCGATAATGCAAAGGCTTTTGAAGCGAAACAGGAGTGGGATTCTGCATTTGCCGCCTATCGGAACCTTGTTCGCAAATGGCCTCTCTCCTTTTTTGCTGCAGAGGCGCAATACAAAACCGGCTGGATTCTTTCTAAAAAAGGAAAGTTTAGCGAGGCCTTTAAAGCCTATCAAAAGATGATCGAAAAATATCCCTCGAGCACTTTTTTCGAGCAATCGTTAGAGCAACAATATCAGATCGCGAATTTATTTTTAGCAGGAGAGCCCCAGAAACTTTTTGGGATTCCGATGGGGGCTTCGATGGATAAAACGGTTGAGATGTACGAGCAACTCATTAAAAATGCCCCTTACGGAAAATATGCGGCCGAGGCTCAATTTAAAATCGGATTGGCCCGTGAAAAACAAAAGAAATTCAGTGATGCGGTCAAGGCCTATAATATTATTTTAGATAAGTATCCCGGGCATGATATCGTCGATGATGCCCAATATCAAATCGGCTATGCGTGGATGATGGCCTCCAGTGATGCGGAGTACGATCAAAGTGCTGCAGAGAAATCGATCGAGGCCTTCCAAGACTTTTTAGTTCGCTATCCTAACTCTGAAAAAGGTGCGGCGGCTCAAGATAATATTGAGGGGCTGCGTGGCAAACAGACTCGCGGATCTCTGAATATTGCGAATTTTTACGAAAAAAACGAAAACTGGAAAGCGGCCTTCATTTACTATAACGAGGTCATTCGTCAAAACCCCAATACTGAAATGGCAGAGATCGCTAAGAAAAAAGTGGAGCTGTTGCGCCCCTTAGTGGATTCTGAAACGGCCAAGACTGTCCCGGTCAATCCAGATAAAGCGGGGGCATTGCCGGTAGGGAATTCAGCCTCATCTTTGGTTCAATAATTATGGAAAAAAATATGACTTTAAAAAAAGTGGGATCGCTCGCTATTTTGATCGCGCTCCTTTTTTTCGGCGCAGGCTGTTCCGGATATCGCTTAGGAAACATTGGCGGAACGGAGGTTCAGGGGGTGCGGACGATCTATGTCCCTGTCGTGAAAAATGATGGATACGAGCCGGGATTACAGGTGATGACCACGAATGCGATTATTCGTCGATTTGAAAATGATGGAACGATTCAAACCGTAAGGACGACCGAAGCGGATAGTGAGTTGACGGTCACCATTAAGAAAGTGGTTAAAACAGGAACACGCAATGATCGAAATAATATTCTTCGGACCGCGGAGTATGACGTTGAGATTATTGCCGAGGCGACTTATACGAATCGACGTTTAGGGCGAAAGATTTTCGAAAATCGAGAGGTTCGAGGAAAGACCGCTTTTTATGTTCAACGAGATCTTCAAGAGGGAGAACGACAAGCGTTGCCGCTTGCGGCAGAGGATTTAGCGAACAACATTGTGAAGTTGATTGTCGAAGGTTGGTAGTGAGATAATGGCGTTGCAAGGCAGTTTAATTTTGCTAGAAAAGAGTGATGCAACACGAACAGGCTCCTATTTTGGTGGATGAAGCTCTCTTCTCCACGGCAATGCAAAAATTCATTTTGGCTCTTTTGACCGCCAGTTTTCTAGTGCTGGGGGGATGGTTTTTATGGAGCGCGCATCTTTCAAATCTTGAGCAGGAGGTTCATCGTGCTTTTGTTGAGGCAAAGAGTCCGGAGGAAAAACGGAAAGTCGCCGATCAAAATCGTGGAACGGAACAGGCGGCTTTGATCTATTTAAATTTAGCGAATGCGGCTTTGGACACAAAACCACAAGAGGCCTTAGAGTTGTACGAGGCCTTCCTGCTTCGCGATGAGCATCATTGTTTAGCGAATGCCGCACGTTTGGGAAAAGCGAAAGCATTGGAGCTGATGCAAAAATCAGAAGAGGCTCTCACGGTTTACCAGAAGATTACTCAAACTAAAAAAGGGGATATTTATATCCCTTTGGCGCTGCTTAATCTCTCGCGGCTTCAAGTTGCGCAAGGAAAAGAGAGTGAGGCTCGACAAAGCTTACAAGAGCTCTTGATCGGTTATGCCGATTACGCCACCGAGGCGAAAGAGCGTTTGAAAATGATTCCCGAGAAGAAGTCTTAAGTCCCTCTTGATTCATGCAAAGCGCTTACAAGCCTAACGATCAACCGACGGTATCGATCGTGATTTTTTTTGATGGAGTCTGTGGGCTTTGCAATCGGTTTGTTGATTTTGTGATCAAGCGCGATTCGGGGAGGATTTTTCGCTTTTCACCGCTTCAAGGAAAGAATTTCGAGGAGCTCAGGGGGAAGTACCCTTGGGTTGAGGGGCAGAACTCCATCGTTGTTCTCTTTCGAATTGTGAATCGCGATGTCGTCTTCTTTCGAAGTCGTGCAGTCTTTTTTATTTTAAACGAATTGGGAGGAGGATGGAAAATCCTCTCGATCTTAAAGGTGATCCCCGCGCCGATCACCGATTTAGTCTATCGAATTATCTCGAAGATCCGCTACCGTCTTTTTGGGAAAAAAGAGAGCTGTCGTCTTCCGACTCCCGAAGAGCGCACGGCGTTTTTAGATTAGTCCTTCATTCTAAAAAATCAGTCTTCACCTTTTGGTGATCTATTTTGAGAGGCAAATTGATTTCTAATGCAAGAAATCGGTTTTTAGCTTGATGTTATAACAATCGTGACTACATTAAAATCATGCATATGGAACTCAAGCTTCGTAAGGTCGGTAATTCTGTAGGAGTGATATTGCCTAAGGAGGCTCTTTCTCATTTACATTTGGAGGAGGGAGATTCTGTTTGTGTGACGGAAGGTCCAGATCAAAGTTTACGTTTAAGCCCTCATAAAACTGAAGTTGAAGCTCAGATGGCTGTCGCTCGAGATTTGATGGATCGCTATCGGCATACGCTTCGGGAATTGGCGAAATGATAGAGCCCATCTGGGTGCTCCGTGAAGTCGTTTTAATGCTTCACGACCAGTCGCTCTCACAGTTTGGTGGTTCAGCAGGAATTCGAGAGGAGGGTCTTTTGGATTCCGCATTAGGGAAACCGCATCATCTTTTTGCCTACGGAAATCGTTCGATCTTTGATTTGGCGGCGAGCTATGGTTTTGGATTGATTAAAAATCATCCTTTTTTTGATGGAAACAAACGTACGGGGTTCATTGTCGCTACGCTTTTTCTTGAAATAAATGGATATCTCTTCACGGCGGATGAGGTTGATTCCACGTTGATGACTTTTGCACTTGCGGCAGGAGAGATTTCTGAAAGCGACTATTCACAGTGGCTTCAAAAAGGGTCTAAAAAGAGATGAAAGAATTTCGATTGCTCGAAAATTTCTGAACCTCTTTTGAATCAGCTTTGCCAGAACTAACTCTTCGCCCTCAAGAATATGAGGTTTTGGATTTCCCAATGCAAAATCTCGGCTTATAGTTTCCCTCCTTACCATGTCCGAAGAGAATCTTACACCGATGATGCAGCAATATCGCCGAATGCGACAAGAGGTGCCCTCTGATGCCCTGATGTTTTTCCGGCTCGGAGATTTTTTTGAATTATTTTTTGAGGATGCAAAAATCGCCTCTTCTTTGCTCGATCTCACCTTGACGCAGCGACATGGAACGCCGATGTGTGGAATTCCGTTTCATACCTCAGAGGCCTATATCGCACGGTTGATTAAATTGGGGAGACGAGTGGCGATTTGCGATCAGATGGAGGTCGCGATCCCTGGGCAAATGGTGCGGCGCGAAATCACGCAGATTATTAGTCCCGGGAGTGTGATCGACTCCAACCTTCTCTCTTCGAACTCCAATAACTATTGCGCCGCAATTTCTGAGGTCTCCGGTCGCTATGGGTTGGCCTATTTAGATTTAAGCACAGGGGAGTTTCGAGCCGGGGAGCTGGAGGGATGGGAGGGAGTCGAAGAGACTCTTTCGCGAATCAATGGCTCAGAGGTGATCATTCCCTCGGAATCGAATTTTCCTGCGGTCGAGCGCGCTCTTTTTTATGAGGCTTGGACCTTTGCCCCTGAAAATGCCCGTTTCACTTTGTTGGAGCAATTTAAGGTTCAATCGCTTGACGGTTTTGGCCTGACTCCCCATCTCGCCGCCATTGGGGCTGCTGGGGCTCTGGTTCATTACGTGACCCATGAGTTGAGACGATCGCTGACCCATGTGCCGAGGATCTCTACATTTCAACGCGAGGATGTGCTTATTTTGGATCCGATGACCCGTCGGAATTTAGAACTCGTCGAGCCTCTTCGGGAGTCGAAGACCGATACCACGGTGCTCAAAGCGATCGATCGAACCGCCACCTCAGGGGGAGGACGAATGCTGCGCCAATGGCTTTTGCAGCCGCTGCGAAACTTAGGGGAGTTAAAGGCACGGCAGGGGTCGGTGGCTTATTTTGCAGTGAATGAATTGGAACGTGAACGGATTCGTTCCTATTTACGGGAAGTCAAAGATCTGGAACGATTAATCGCTCGTCTCGCTTTAAACTCTGGAAATGCCCGTGATTTAGTCGCATTAAAGCAATCGTTAAAACCGATTCCGGAATTAAAACTTGTTTTACAATCCATCGAGATTCCGTTGATCCAATCGTTAGGGGGGCAGCTCGTTTCCCAACCGGAGCTCGTCGCACTCCTTGAGCGAGCGATCGTTGAGGAGCCGCCGATGGCGATGAAAGAAGGGGGGATTATTCGCGAGGGATATCGACCGGAGTTAGATGAGCTTCGTGGCGCCTCTTCACAAGGCAAGGAGTGGCTGGCACGACTTCAGACGCAAGAGCAGGAGCGCACGGGAATCAAATCGCTCAAGATTCGATACAATCAAGTTTTTGGCTACTATATTGAAATTACCAAAAGTCATTTAAACTCCGTTCCCGAGGATTATACCCGGAAGCAGACCTTGGTGAATGCAGAGCGTTTTATTACCCCTGAATTAAAGGAGATGGAGGGAAAAATACTCGGGGCTGAAGAGCGCTCTCGTCAGTTGGAGTATGAATTTTTCATTGAATTAAGGCAAGCGGCTGTTGCTCAGATGGGAGAGATCCAGGCAACCGCTGGTGCCTTAAGTGCGCTGGATGTTTTGGCCGGATGGGGCGCCCTAGCGCAGGAACAAAACTATGTACGTCCCGAGCTTGAGGAGTCCTCACGACTCGAGATCGAGGAAGGTCGGCATCCGGTGATCGAGCAGATCTTGTTAAATGAACGCTTTGTTCCGAATGATACCGTTTTGGATTCTCAAAAGGGGCGGACCGTGATTTTAACCGGTCCGAATATGGCGGGTAAAAGCACTTATATACGGCAGGTGGCCCTGATCTCTATTTTGGCGCATACCGGATGTTTTGTCCCTGCGAAAAAAGCGGTCGTTGGACTGTTCGACCGCGTTTTTACCCGCGTCGGGGCGAGCGACGATCTTTCCCGAGGGCAGAGTACCTTCATGATGGAGATGACTGAAACCGCCAACATTTTAAATCATGCCACTGAAAAAAGTTTAGTGATCTTGGATGAGATCGGTCGTGGGACCAGTACCTTTGACGGACTCAGTATCGCCTGGTCCGTGGCGGAGTATTTGCATCAAAAAATTCAAGCCAAGACCCTCTTTGCGACTCATTACCATGAATTGACAGAGCTGGCCCAGCTTTTGCCTGCGGTTAAAAACTATCATGTTGCGGTACGAGAGTGGAATGAACAGGTCATCTTTCTGCGTAAGATCGTCGAAGGGGGAACCGATAAAAGTTATGGGATTCAAGTGGCCCGATTAGCAGGATTGCCGATCACTGTTTTAGATCGAGCTAAAGAGATCTTGAGGAACTTAGAAGAGGGGGAGCTTGATGAGAGCGGAAAGCCCAAGATCGGACGCAAGTCCAATCGGCAGACGGAAGGAAATGGGAAGAAGGGGAAGGATCAATCGAGAAGTGAGGAATGGGATCTCTTCAAATTCACCGCCGCAAATGAAGCGCAGGGAAAGAATCGTCGCCCTAAATAGATCCCCAAGTGGGTGAAGCTAATATACCCTCAAAATCACAATACGATTTGAACCTAAAAACAGTGAATTTAGCCGCAAAAGAACTCAAAGAACTCAAAAATAAATTCAGGTTAAACCCATTTCTTGCATTAGAACTGGAGGCACAGCTCCGATCCGTCAGCTGACGGACGGAGGTGCCCCTCCATTTTTTATCACCATTTTGGTGATATCGTTTGCGAGGTATATCCATTCCCAATGCAAGAAATCGGTTAAATGGTGACAGAGCTCCCGATAAAGTATCTTCGTCCTCTGCTTGGTTATTCTTGCCCTTTTAGGATTGGGCTTTAGACGAGAGGATCTCATGCCCCTTATTCAACTTTCAGAAGTCACTCTCCGTTACGGAGTCGCACCGTTGCTCGATAAAGCCGATTTTCAAGTCGAGCCAGGCGAACGGGTCTGCCTCGTCGGCCGAAACGGAGCCGGAAAGTCGAGTCTGATGCGGCTGATTATCGGCGATGAGGTCCCGAATACCGGGGAGATTATTCGTCCTCCAGGGACTCACATCACCCGACTCGATCAAGAGGTTCCGGATAATCTTTTCGGCGCTGTTCACGATGTGATTCGAACCGGAGTACGGCCGAATCATCATATGGAGGATTGGGAGGTCGATGTGATGATCGATGAAATGATCGAAGAGATGAAGCTTCCCGGCTATGAGGAGTTCTCCTCCCTTTCCGGTGGGCTCAAGCGACGAGTTCTTCTGGCCCGCGCTCTTGCGGGAAAGCCCGATCTGATTCTTCTCGATGAACCGACGAATCATCTCGATCTCGAATCGATCCTCTGGCTGGAGAACTTTCTTCTTGTCCATCCCGTCACCCTTTTCTTCGTGACCCATGATCGCGCCTTCCTGCGTAAGCTGGCGACTCGCATTGTCGAGATTGACCGCGGAAAGCTTAAAAGCTGGGCCTGTACCTACGATGAATTCCTAGAGCGTCGCGCCGCTGATCTCAATGCAGAAAGTAAACAGTGGGCCGCTCTCGATAAAAAATTGGCTCAAGAGGAGGCTTGGCTTCGTCAAGGGGTCAAAGCCCGTCGAACCCGCAATGAAGGTCGAGTCCGCGAACTTGAGAAGCTCCGGATTGAACGGGGGGAACGCCGTAACCGTCAAGGGGTGGTCAAGCTCGATATCCAAACCGGCACCAGCTCCGGTCATCAGGTCATTGACACCAAGGATATTAGCTTTTCCTACGATGATCGACCGATCATCCAAAATCTCACTACCACCATCTGGCGCGGGGATAAAATCGGGATCATTGGACCGAACGGCGGCGGAAAAACAACGCTTCTTAAACTTCTCCTGGGTCAAATGGAACCGACCACAGGAACGGTTAAACTTGGAACCAATCTTCAAGTGGTTTACCTTGATCAGCTCCGTGGACAGATCGATGACAATAAAACCTTGGCTGAAAATGTGGCCGGCAGCGCTGAGACGGTGAATTTTCAAGGGCGCGCGCGCCATATCCATAGCTACCTCCAAGATTTCTTATTTCGCTCCGATCAAGTGCGGATGCCGGCCAAGAGACTTTCTGGAGGGGAGCGGAATCGGCTCCTTCTCGCCCGGCTCTTTTTACAACCCGCCAATCTGCTCGTCCTTGATGAACCGACTAACGATCTGGATGCAGAAACCTTAGAGCTGCTCGAAGAGTTGCTCTTGGATTATGCGGGAACCCTTCTGCTCGTCTCCCATGACCGTGCCTTCTTGGATCATGTGGTCACCGGAACCTTGATTTTTGAGGGGGAGGGAAAAGTCACGGAATTCAATGGGGGTTACGAAGATTGGATGACCTACAAGGCGAAGAGCTCAACGCTCGCTTTAGAGAAAGCAACGAAACCAGTCGAAGCAACACAAGCTCCCGTAGCGACGCCGATCCCTGCAAAAGGGGAGAAGCTAAAAAAGATGTTGAATCGGGAGAAGAAGGAGATGGAGGAGCTCCCGGCGATCATCGAAAAGCTGGAAGCGGAGCACAAAGCCCTTTCTGAAAAAATCTGGGATCCCGAGCTCCATCAAAAAGAGCCGGAAGCGATCGTTGCATTGAAAAAACGTTTAGCAGAAATTGAGAGTGAGACCGATAAGAGTTACACCCGCTGGCATGAGCTCGAAGCGATCCAGAAATCGTCTGCTGAATAAACATTCCATTTCGGCTGCTGATTTACTCAAAATATTTTTTTATGGAAGGATCTAGGTGTGTTCTTGTCCTTTGTCGGAAATCTGGTTGTGTGAGAGGAATGAAGATCGATTTCTTTCGACGATGTTTTCAACCGAGTTCCTACGCACGCTGGGGCTCTTTGGGGCTACTTTTTTTAGTCGCTTGTGTGACGCTTTCAGAGACGGGAGAAAGAGTATTTTTAATGACTTCAACCGGTCAAGAGGCGCAGATGGGGGCTCAGGCCTTTCAAAGTTTTAAAAAAAGCCAAAAGATTTCAACGAATGAAGCCGATCAAAAGCGGGTGAAAGCGGTCGCCGATCGATTGATTGCCCATGTGGCGATTCCTGATGCGCAATGGGAGACGGTTGTTTTTGAGGATGAGACACCGAACGCTTTTGCGCTTCCGGGGGGAAAGATTGGGGTTCATACGGGGATGTTAAAGCTCGTGGAGAATGATGCCCAGCTTGCGGCGGTCATGGGACATGAGATTGCGCATGTGGTGCTGAGGCATTCCGGGCAACGGTTTTCGGCTCAATTTCCGATCATGATGGGGTATGCCGGATTGGGGCTGGCGCTGCAGCATGAGGATTGGAAGACGCAACAGTTAGCGATGACGACTTTTGGGGTTGGGTCACAGGTTTTCGGTGTTTTGCCTTTTAGTCGTCAGCATGAATATCAGGCGGATGAAATTGGGCTCAAATATATGGCAAAGGCCGGTTATGATCCGCAGCAGGCGATTCAATTTTGGAAATTGATGGAGAAGAGTTCCAAAGGAGGCAAGCCGCCGGAATTTTTAAGTACCCATCCGAGTGACTCTCACCGAATTGCCCTTCTGGAGCGGGCCCTTCCGAGCGCGATGCAGTATTATCAAGGGATTCGCTAGTGTAGTCCGTCATCTATTTTGTAACATAAATAAATTAAGCTCACGCTTCCATTGGAATTAAAAAACTCTCCTATTGAAGTAAACTTCCTTAAGTTGACGCCTATGCGCACGTGCGGGATCGCTCCCGATATATTTCTATTGCAAGAAATAGTTTAAATCCCCTTAATTTTCACATGACTTCACTTCCCCGATTCATGTACGCCTCGAGTGAGGAAAATGCCGAGATGCTTTATGCGACTCAGTTTTTTGTTCCGGATCCCTTTTTGTGGTGGGAGTTTCAGGGGAAGCGCTCGGTCGTTTTAAGTGCTCTTGAGATCGATCGCGGAAAACGGGAGGCGGAAGTCGATCGGATCTACGGATTCGACCATTTTCTAGAAAAAGGAGTTAAGCCGACGGCGGGGCATTTAATTCGAGCGATCTGCAAAAAGTTTCGTTTTAAGAAAATTCAGGTTCCCCCGTTTTTCCCCGCCGGAATTGTTGAGGAGGTTCGCAAAGAGGGGATTCGTGTGGAGGTCGCTGGGGAGCCCTTTTTTCAACAACGAAGATTTAAATCGGCAGCGGAAGTTCAGAAGATCAAGCGGGGGGTAGAGCTGGCGACGATCGGACTTTTACGCGGTCAAGAGGTGATTCAAGAGTCGAGGATTCGCAAAGATCGAAAATTATTTTGGGGAAATGAGATTTTAACTTCAGAGCGTTTACGGGGAGAGATCGATGCGGCGATCGTGAGAGCGAACGGGCTTCCGGCAAATACGATTGTTGCGGGGGGAAATCAGGCCTGTGATCCCCATGAGCGAGGGTCGGGGCCGTTATTTGCAAATCAGGCGATCATCCTTGATATTTTCCCTCGAGATCCTCGGACCGGTTACTACGGCGATTTGACGCGAACTGTTGTCAAAGGAAGGGCCTCAGAACCGCTCAGGCATCTTTATCAGACGGTGAAAAAGGGGAAGGCTTGGGTGATGAATTCGGTAAAGCCCGGAAGATCGGGGTCAGAGATGCATCGGGAGTTGGTGGAACAATTCAAGAAGGCCGGTTATCCGACGAAGAAAATAAAGGGACGTTGGGTCGGCTTTTTTCATGGGATTGGTCATGGATTGGGGATGGAGGTTCATGAGGCTCCACGATTTTCTGATACAAATTTTACTCCGGGAGAGGTGATTACCGTTGAGCCTGGGATTTACTATCCGGGGATTGGGGGGGTGCGTTTGGAGGATGTGGTTGTGGTTCATTCCAAGGGGGTTCGTAATTTAACGAATCTACCAGAAGAACTTGAGATTTTTTAAGAATTGATTCCTCTCTTTCAAAAGTACAGAGTCTTGAGATGAGTCAAATGGATCGAGTTCCCAAGTCTATTATTCCCGTGGTGACGGTAGGGGATTATTATTCCAAAAATGCTGAGACCCTTCACATGAAGCTAGTGGCTGGGGCCAGTGGATTAAAACGAAAGATTCGTGAGGGATCGGTCAATCGACCGGGATTAGGGCTCGTCGGTTTTTTCAGTAATTTTGCGTGGAAGCGGATTCAGGTGATTGGATGGGCGGAGACCTCTTATTTAAACTCATTGACCCCTAAAGAAAGTCGGAAGCGGGTTCGAGATTTATTTGCTCAAAAAATTCCAGGGATTGTTTTTACTCGAAATATCAAGCCGCCCGATCATGTATTGGAAGAGGCGGAGGCTTTTAATATCCCTGTTTTTAAGAGTTCGATGGCAACTTTGCGGTATTTAAATGCGGCGACGATTTGTATGGAGATCGATTTTGCGCCCCGAACCTCGGTTTATGGAAGCATGCTCGATATTCAGGGGATAGGGGTCGTGATTCGGGGGGATAGTGGGATTGGAAAAAGTGAGTGTGCCCTTTCCCTGTTGGCGAGGGGACATAGTTTAGTTGCGGATGATATCACTCGGGTTCGGATTTTTGAAGGGCGCGAGTTGATTGGATCTGCCTCCCCCGTGACTCGATCGCATATGGAGGTGCGGGGATTAGGGATCATCAATGCCGCTCATTTATTTGGAATTCGCAGCGTTCGTCTCGAAAAACGGATTGATTTAGTAGTGACCTTGGCGGAGTGGTCAAAGGTCGAGGAGGTCGAGCGAGTTGGTTTAGATGAAAGTCATTATGAAATCTTGCAAATAAAAATTCCTCATGTCATCATCCCTGTAAGACCCGGTCGAGATCTTGCGACAATCGTTGAGATCGCGGCGATGGATCAAAAGCTGAAAACAATGGGTCAGCATTCTGCATCTGAATTTAATGATCGACTCATTCAAACGATTTCAAATCAATAACGGAGTAATAGCATGTCTGGAAAAGATGGAAAAATAGTAAAAGATTTGGTGGTTGCTAATAAATTAGGGATCCATGCCCGTCCAGCTGCGATGTTTGTCCGTGTAGCGAATCGATTTGCCTGTGAGGTTTGGGTAGAGAAAGATGGGGAAGAGGTCAATGGGAAGAGCATCATGGGGTTAATGCTTTTGGCCGCCGGTTGTGGCTCTCGTTTAAAGGTCACGGCCATCGGAGCGGATGCGCCACAGGCCCTTAAAGAAATAGAAGAATTAATAGCTCGCAAATTTGACGAGGAATAGTGTAAAATCCCATCTTAATGATGGAGGAGAATTCACAGACACTATTAAATGAAGTCCGGCTGGTTGGAGTTGCGGCTTCACCGGGCTGTGTTGTCGCTCCTGTGGTGGTTTTTTCCCAGGATAACAAAATTATTCGCCGGAGGAAAATTAAGCCGGAGGATATTTCTAATGAGATGGAGCTTTTCGAGCTGGCATTAGGAAAGACCCGCCAAGAAATTTTAGAAATTAAAGAGAAGCTGGAACAAGATCTTCCAGATCAAGACGCCGCAATTTTTGATGCTCATTTGTTAGTTTTAGAAGATCCGACGATTATTGAGGCGGTAAAAGCGCAATTAGAGGAAAAGTTGTTAGGGGTGGATTACATTTATCAGCAGACAACAAAATCATTTATTAAGCAACTTCGCCAAATTGAGGATGAGTTTTTAAGCGAGCGGGCGGCCGATATTCAAGATGTCAGCCGTCGTGTCTTGCGTCACTTACAGGGACGTTCCGGCCTTTCATTCCAGCTGGATGTTCCTTCGATCATTGTTGCGCATGATTTAACGCCGAGTGATACCGCTCAACTCGACCGGAAGATGGTTTTGGGTTTTGCGACTGAGGGGGGAAGCCGAACCTCTCATACCGCAATTATTGCGCGCTCACTGGATATTCCGGCGGTCGTTAGTTTAAAGCAGGTGCTCAATCAGATCGAGTCAGGGATTGAGGTTCTGTTGGACGGACATGAAGGGCTTTTAATTCTAAATCCTTCGGAAGAAACCAAGCGGATTTCAGGTCAGATTGAAGGGAAACGATTAGAGGTCGATCAACGATTGACTTCCCTTCGTGAGGTCTCCGCAACGACGACCGATCTTAAGAAAATTACCGTTTCGGCGAATGTTGGATTAGAGGCCGATATCTCGATGATGCTCGAGAATGGGGCTGAGGGAGTGGGGCTTTATCGTACGGAGTTTTTGTACATTAATCGGGAAGGATTTCCGAGCGAAGAGGAGCAGTATCAAAACTATCGGGCGGTTGCTCATGCGGCGCTTCCGCATTCGGTGATTATCCGGACTTTGGATTTAGGGGGAGATAAGTTTATCTCGAATAATGAAGGATTTATTCCAGAACAAAACCCGTTTTTAGGATGGCGCGGAATCCGTTTTTGTTTAACCGAAAGAGCGATTTTTAAGATACAACTCCGAGCAATCTGTCGTGCGAGTATTGAAGGGAATGTTAAAATTATGTTTCCGATGGTCTCCGATATCGATGAGTATCGTCGCGCCCGATCGCTCCTTGAAGAGGTGAAACGGGAGCTGAGGGCGGAGGGAGTTCCGATTGCGGATAAGATGGAGGTGGGGGTGATGATTGAGGTTCCCTCGGCAGCGATGACGGCAGAGTTTTATGCTCGCGAGGCTAATTTTTTAAGTATTGGGACGAATGATTTAATTCAGTACACCTTGGCGGTTGATCGAGTCAATGAGAAGGTTGCCTATCTTTATCAGCCGACCCATCCCTCGATTTTGCGGCTTATTAAGCAAGTGGTGGATGCGGGGCATCGGCATAATATCTGGGTCGGTGTTTGCGGAGAGATGGCCTCCGATATTATTTTAACCCCGCTGCTATTAGGATTAGGGGTCGATGAATTAAGTTTAGGGGCTGGAAATATCCCTCGTATTAAAAAAGCGATTCAAACCTTGAGCTTTGAAGAGACTCAGAAAATGGTCGCTGAATGGATGGATTGGTATAAGGCCGAGGATATCATGCGCGCATTGGAGGACTATGCGAAGAGTCTTTATCCTGATCTACTTTAAGGAATTGACTCTGATCAAATTTTCTCTCTAGTGAAGGCTCATTTCATATGCAAGTACTCGTATTAGCTGCCGGTTACGCCACACGACTTTATCCTTTGACCTTGAATCAACCCAAGCCGCTTTTGGAGATTGCGGGACGTCCCATGTTAGAGCACGTCGTCGAAAAAATTGGAACGATCGCAGGGATTCAAGATTGGTTGATCGTCACAAATCAAAAATTTTCAGGGCATTTTGAGCGCTGGGTTCAAGACTATCAAAAGAAGTCGCCAGAGTTTCAATGTCAGGTCTTTAATGATCGGTCGACGAGCGACGCTGATAAGTTGGGAGCGATCGGCGATATTCACTTTGTTCTTTCTCAAGGGGCAGTGAAGGAGGGGTTGATCGTCATTGCGGGTGATAATTTATTTAGCGATTCCTTGGCTGACTTTGGTCGTTATTGTCAAGAGGTAGAGGGGCCAGTTTTGGGGGTTTATGATATCGGAAGTTTAGAGGAAATTAAGAAATACAGTAGCATTGAGGTCGATTCTCAGGGGAAAATCCTCTCGTTCGAGGAAAAGCCAACCGATCCTAAAAGCACTCTTTTGGGAATTGCGCTGTACTACTATCCTCCAGCCATTGTAGAGCTGTTGAAGGTTTATATTGAAGAAGGGAATAATCCCGATCAACCAGGGCGTTTCATCCAATGGCTATACCCTCGGGTTCCGGTCCATACTTGGAAAGTTCCTGGGCTTTGGTACGATATCGGAAGTAAAGAGACTCTTGAAGAGGCCGACCGTATTTTCAGAGCTCAATAATTCGTAGTGGATATTTGGGCGGTTTTTTGGATAATGAACCAATGAGTCAGACTTGGACCCATTCTGCCCCTGCAAAGATTAATTTAAATCTCAGAATTTTGGGAAAGCGTCCTGATGGTTTCCATGAATTGGAGACTCTCATGGTGCCGATTACATTGGCAGATGAGTTGAGATTTCAAAAAAAAGAGCGTGGCATTGCAATGACTTGTTCCGATCCCACGCTGCCTTGTGATGCGACGAATTTAGTTTGGAAAGCCGCCGCGCTATTTTTTCAAACCTATGCGGTGGAGGGAGGGATTGAGATTCATCTGGAAAAGAAAACTCCTCATGGGGCGGGATTAGGGGGGGGAAGTAGTGATGCGGCAACGGTTTTACTGGCCCTACGAGAGATCTATCAAGTCGATGTGAGTGACGAGGGGCTCGCCGCGCTCGCCTCACAAATGGGGAGCGATATCCCCTTTTTTATCTACCAGCGCGCCGCTTGGTGTCGGGGGCGCGGAGAGATCATCGAGCCGATCGACCTCCCTTTTTCTTATCAAGGGATCTTAGTTCATCCTGGTTTTGCGGTTCCGACCCCTTGGGCCTATCAGACTTATGCCCAGAATCCCTCGAGGGGAGAGTCGGGAGCCGATCTTGGATGGGTGACTCTTCAAAATGATTTAGAGCCGGCGGTCTTTTTAAAATATGCCTGGATTCCGACGGTGAAGCGGTGGTTTCAGGAACAACCAGAAGTTTTAGATTCGATGATGAGCGGAAGTGGCAGCGCCGTTTTCGCCCTGATCAAATTAGGGGAAAATCGCGAAGGAGTTTTCAATCGATTTCGCGCCGAATTTGGGGTCGATATTTTTTCAGTATTATTTGAATTTATTGGAGAAACTAAAAAATCATGAAATCAGATCCTTTACAGCAGTTAAGCGTGAGCGAGGTCGTTCCAGGATTTGAATTAGGGCATTATCAAATCATCGGAAAAATTTCTGCAGGGGGAATGGGGATTGTATTTAGAGCCCATGAGCCGACCTTAAACCGCGAGGTGGCGCTTAAGGTGTTATCGGAGAAGTACTCGGCCGATCTCAATTATGTGAATAGTTTTCAGGAAGAGGCGCAACTCGTCGCCTCTCTTCGTCATCCGAATATTATTCCGATCTATTTTATTGGGCAGATTGGATCGGTGGTGTTTTATAGCATGGCCTATATTTCGAATCCAAGTTTGGATGTTTGGATTCATGAGGGGCGTCGCTTTGATTTGAGAGAGGTGAAATGGTTTCTATCGCAAGCCTGCTCCGCTTTAGATTGTGCGACACAAGCGGGATTGATTCATTTAGATATTAAGCCTTCTAATTTTCTCGTCGATGATGCAGGGGTTTTGTATTTGACTGATTTTGGGCTCGCAAAGCTTATGGGGGGGACGAAGGGGGTGATTGATGATCAATTGTATGGGACTCCCTACTACGTGGCTCCTGAAAGAGTTCTTCGAAAATCGCTCGATCATCGCACGGATATTTACTCGTTGGGTGCGACTTTATTTCATTTAGTCGTGGGCGAGGCTCCCTTTGATTCTGAAAATATTCAGGATATTGTGGATGCCCAATTAAACGATCCCTTTCCAGAGGAAAAGGCCATTGCAAAGGGGATCCCGCAACCGCTTATCGATTTAATGAGAAAGATGATGGAGAAAGATCCGGTACGACGGTTTCAATCCTATTCGGAGATTTTAAATGTGTTGCAAGGTCTCGACTATTTTCATTATAAGCCGATCCTCCCTCTTTCCGTTAAGGAGATGGAGTATTTAGTTCCGAATGCCTATTCCGATATTCAAAGAATTCCTAATCTACTTTGGGTGGCAGAAAAGCAAGGAAAGGAGTGGGCGACGTGGTTGAATGCCGATCCTCAGCATCCTTGGCAAACAGGGCTGGCCCCTTTAGCAGAGATGATGAATTCTTTGGGAGAAACCTTAAACTTGGGGAAGCTTCAAGGCTTTATGTTGCAAGGGGGCGAGGTTCAGGCGATAGGATGTCAGAGGAATAAAAAATCTTTTGTGATGATGACTCAAGTCGCTGGGGGAGATGTTTATCAGACCCAGTCTCAATTAACCGAAATTTTAAATCGAGGGAACTCATGACTCAACAGCAAGAGGTTGATTCGATCGTGAAAATAATTGCCGATAATGCGGCGGTTCGCGCGGCCTTTGTGGTTTCTGCTTTTGGTAAAGTCGAGAGTTGTTATCCTCAAGAAAATGAAAAACAGGTGGGACAATGGGCGGTTGTTTTAATCCCTTATCTCAAAATTTTTTCTCAGTTGAAAGAGTTTCGATTTTCAACGTTACAATATCGGGAGGGGGATTTATGGATCGGAGAGCTTTATGACTCTCAGTTTTTGATCCTTCTTTTAAAAACTCCAGAAAATCCAACGGTATTTTATCAAAACATTGTTTTTAATATCCAAAAACTTCACTTGAAGCCGTCAACCGACGAAGAGACAAATCTCGAGGGGTCGATGCAACGTCTTTTACATCAGGCCACGGATCAAATAAAAGTTCGGAGTCGCTTAGACAACGATTTTTTTGGGGCGCTTCGAAAAAGTGCCTTTATATATTTTGGCGCTTTAGGGGAGGAATGGGTCGATCAAGGCCTTGAGAGTCTATGGATCACGCTTCCGATTCGACAGAGACAGCCGATGGAAGCGATCATCGTGGCAGTGACGAAACGAATCTCCCATCCTCTTAAGCGTGCGGCTTTCAAGCGCGATGCGGCCGATTTAATTAAAAAGTTTTTAGATTCAAATTAAGAGTTGCCTCGCTCTAAAGCGGTCACGCGATGGGCGAGATGGTGATTCACATAGCAGTGACTTCCACAGGAGATGAACTCCGATTGGCGAAAGAGTCGTTGATAGTCTTTAACCGATCTCGGGAGCATCCCTTGGGTATCCCCCTCAAGGGGTTCGGTGCTTGAGTAGGCCTCTAAAAAGGCAACTCCCTGAAGATGTTTCATGATCCATTGAAGGCCTTGCTTCAGGTCAGGCTCTGGAATGTAGTAAAGAAGATCGCTGCAGATGATTAAATCGTACGATTTATCGAGCGGAAGTTTTTTCAATTCAGTGAATTGCCCTTGAATCAGATTTCGTTGTTTGCCAAATTTTTTAATGACATAGGGGCTCGGATCCAATCCGGTGTAGTGAATCGATCGATTCAATTTTTTAAGAATCGGCTGCCATTGCCCTTCGCCACAGCCGATATCAAGAACGGAGCAGACGGGTCGATCGAGATAATATTCGGCAATCGAGAGCGCGAGCCTCGCCTTTCGCCTCGTCGCGGCGAGAGTGCTGACCCTTTGAGATTTATGGTGGTACCAGCGGTTGAAGTAGTTTTGATCGAAAGAGTTCAAGTGTTGCACGCTCGATCTTGGCAAAGGCGGGAGAAAAATACAGGACTTATTGGATTTAATTAAAGATGCCCGTAGTCAAAATTCGTTCCAGAGAAAAAATCGAGAGTCCGCCGATCAGGCTATCAAGCTATTAGGCTAAATTCGGCAGTTGAAGCCGTATTTACCTCTCTACCACCCTTCACCCAAAGGGTGAGTCCCATTTGGAGGGGCACAGGCTCTGTGCCTCCCGGGACGGGGAAGGCAGCCCCGACAGGTCGGGGCTGCCCCTCCATTTTAACTGCCGAATCTAGGATAATGGAATCTATCTACGATAGGGTGTCGATATTCAATCATTCCATTTCGGCTGCTGATTTACTCATAATATTTTTTTATGGAAGGATTTAGGTCTCCCCTCCCCGCTTGCATTCTGAGATAAATTGAGTGAGTATCAAGATATGGAATCCTCTGCTGGTGTTGTGACCTTTGATTATTCGCCGTGGTCGGAGTTAGACACGCACCTTTTTAAAGAGGGAAATCATTTTTCTGTCGATCAGCGACTGGGGGCGCATCCGGTTGCCGTGAAAGGGGTTCATGGAACCTATTTCTCCGTTTGGGCTCCTCATGCGGCAGAGGTCTGTGTGGTCGGAAACTTTAATGAATGGGCGGCGGGGAAACATCGCTTGGGATTAAGGCCGGATGGAACGGGGGTCTGGGAGGGGTTCATTGCCGGAGTCGGAAAAGGGGCTCTTTATAAGTTTTGGATTCGTTCTCATAACCAGGGACATATCGCAGAAAAAGCCGATCCTTTTGCCCTTTATACCGAGTGTCCCCCCAAGAGTGCTTCGGTGGTTTGGGATCTGGAATATTCGTGGAGCGATCATGAGTGGATGAAGTTCCGCTACGAGAAGCAGCATCAAAATGCCCCGATCTCTATTTATGAAGTTCATCTCGGCTCTTGGAAAAAGGTCGTCGAGGATGGAAATCGCTCTCTGAGCTATCGAGAAATCGCCCCTGTTTTGGCCGATTATGTGAAGAAGATGGGGTATACGCATGTTGAATTGATGCCGATTATGGAGCATCCGTTTTATGGATCGTGGGGCTATCAGATTACCGGTTATTTTGCGCCGACGAGCCGATTTGGCTCTCCACAAGATTTTATGGAGTTCGTCGATGTCATGCATCAAAATGGAATTGGGGTGATCCTCGATTGGGTTCCTTCTCATTTTGCCAGTGACGGACATGGGCTCGCTTATTTTGATGGAACTCATCTCTTTGAGCATTCCGATATGCGTCAAGGGTATCATCCGGATTGGGGGAGCTATATTTTTAATTATGGACGAAGTGAGGTGCGGAATTTTTTAATCAGCAACGCCCTCTATTGGCTCCGCCATTATCATATCGATGGATTACGAGTCGATGCCGTCGCCTCAATGCTTTATCTCGATTACTCTCGAAAAGAGGGAGAGTGGATCCCCAATAAAGAGGGGGGGCGCGAGAATTTAGAGGCCGTGGAGTTTATCAAGCGCTGTAATGAAATGGTCTATCGAGAGTTCCCGGATGTTCAGATGATTGCCGAGGAATCGACTTCATGGCCGAATGTCTCTCGTCCCTTATATGATGGAGGGCTGGGGTTTGGGTTTAAATGGAACATGGGCTGGATGAATGATACGATTCAATATTTTCTCAAAGATTCTCTCTTCCGCAAATATCAACATGACCGTTTGACCTTTAGTCTTTGTTACGCTTTTTCAGAGCATTTTGTGCTTTCGATCTCGCATGATGAGGTGGTGCATGGGAAGGGGTCTCTTTTAAGTAAGATGCCAGGGGGAAGCGATTTTGAGAAATTCGCAAATCTCCGTCTTTTTACCGGCTACCAATTTTTACATCCCGGAAAAAAGCTGATGTTTATGGGAAGCGAATTTGCTCAAGGCAAAGAGTGGAATCATGATCATAGTTTAGATTGGGATCAACTGGGGAACCCTTTACATCGTTCACAATCGACGTGGGTCTCTCATCTCAATCATCTTTATCGTAATGAGCCGGCTCTTTACGAGGGGGAGGCCGACCCGAACCGTTTCTATTGGATCGATTGCCAAGATGGAGATAACTCCGTTCTCTCCTTTGCCCGTCAAACACCAGGGGGAAACACCACTCTTGTGGCGGTCTTTAATTTCACTCCCGTACCTCGGGAGGATTATCGCATTGGGTTGCCACGGGGTGGATTTTGGAAAGAGATGGTCAACAGTGATGCAGCGGAGTATTCCGGATCAGGAAGAGGGAATTTTGGCGGTCATGAAGCGGAACAGATCGCTTGGCAAAATCAGCCCTGGTCGATGAAGATTCAGCTTCCGCCGCTGGCGATGGTTGTCTTTAAGTTGGGCTGATCATGAAAATAGGGATAAAGAATCTTCAGGTGATTGGAAATGAACTTGCGATTATTTGGGCTGATTTAAAAGAGAGCTATTACCCCTTGGAATCGTTACGTCGTCATTGCCCCTGTGCCGCTTGCGGTGGGGAGCCAGATGTGATGGGAACGGTGATTAAACCGCATGTGAGCTACAACGAAAAAAGCTTTTTAATTCGAGGGATCAATCAAGTCGGCGGCTACGCCCTTCAGATTGAGTGGGAGGATGGACATAATACCGGCCTCTTCAGCTATTCCTATCTTCAGCGATGGGAACCTGCTATTCGATCCGGTCAGGGGTAGCGCTTTCCGTAGTCTAGGCCGTCAATCAGATTGCCTATTATTAATGCAACCCATAGCGCCAAATCATCCAAAATCCGGCAAAGATTAATCCAAGAGCCAGCATAAACCCGAGCAAGCGAACTGCTTGTGGGTTTTGATCCACAAAGTCTCCTGCTGGTGGCGGGCGCCGTGGGACTCGAGTAAGACCCTCTCCTTCTTCAAAAATAGGGGGAACAAAATTTTCTTGAATTAACTGCGCCTTCCTTTTTTCAACATACAAGATTTTAGCAGCAATTTCATCTCCCCCGCTTTCTTCCAAAGCCTTTGCCCACAAATGCTCCTTAAATCCTTTTTCAAGTGTCTCATGATTAATCCACTCTAAATACAAATCACGTTTCATAATAAACATTTAGCCCCTCCGATGTTGCATCGCATCAAAATTCGGGCACCTCGACGTTTTGCATGGGTGAATAATGTACGAAATTCATCCATTGTGCAAACAAAACCCTTCGGCATGCGCCTTTTTGCGGGTTTTGTTCTTCAATGGATAAATTTCTTGGGTGTTGGGAGTTTAGCATCCAAGATGAGGCAT
>CAMCSM010000022.1 GCA_945877805.1 Methylacidiphilum caldifontis
AAAAGGGAAACCCTTGGAGAACTCTTTGAACGACTTTCGTCGGAAGCGAGCAGAACTTGAAGAGCCCTGTGCGAGAAATCCGCACGCAGGGATCTGTGCGGGGGGATCTGATGCCAGCGGCATCAGATTCCCTACCGCGATAAACGGCAGTTCAACTGCCGTTTTTAGGTTAAGCGGAGAACTTATCTTCAATTCTATCGAAGTCCAAAGAAATGATTCTCCGATGACAATTTCGGGTTCCCGTCTCATGGATTAAAAAAACTTTGACGATTTTATAAAGTGCTACTATTGTATCACTTATGAAAACGGAATTGGTAACCACTTTGAAGCGACAGGCGACGCGAATCCTTTCCGATCTTGAAGAGAGCAAAGATACTGTTTTGATTACGGAGCACGGACGCCCTGCCGCATATCTTGTCGACATTCAGACTTTTGAGCGACTCTGCAATAGGGTTCGAATTTTAGAGGGAATTGCAAGAGGAGAGAAAGCGGTCCAAGAAGGGCGGATGGTGTCGCATGAACAAGCAAAAACGAAAATGAAAAGATGGTTGAACTGATTTGGACAGAGCCAGCAATTCAGGATTTAGAGGTCATCGCAGATTACATTGCGTTGGATAAACCTGAAGCCGCTAAAAAGCTTGTTTCTCGCATTTTCGAGAAAGTGGAGAATTTGAAGCGATTTCCAAAACTTGGATCCTCCCCTCGAGAATTGCACGGTATGTCCTATCGACAACTCGTTATTTCGCCATGCCGAGTCTTCTACAGAGTCGAAGAGAAGAAAATTTTCATCCTCCATGTCATGAGAGGTGAGCAACTCCTTCATGCCGGACTTTTTGAAATGAATTAATCATAAACCGGACGAACCGGAACCAAGGTTCATTTGTTGAACGAATTATTTTTAGATCGAATCAACTCATTCCGACTCCGGTTTATGAAATTTGCTTCGCAGAAAACAAAAATTCAGGTTCTTGGTGAGGGGGTTGAAATCGCTCTCCTTCAAGGCTTTATTCTGAGGATGATTGAGGGATCGATCTCTTAGCAGGCGATTTTTTTCAAGGCCGCTTTCGTGATGCCTAAAATTTTTGCGGCCTTCGCTTCGTCATTGTCTGCGGCTTTAAGGGCACGAAGGAGAAATTCTTTTTGGAGCAGTTCCATGAGATTTTGATCAGGATGCTGACGGAGCGATTCAAAGAGCTGATCGAAGAGTTGCTCTTGATTCAAGGTCGCTCCCTCTGAGGAATTTGACGAGAGCACGGGAAGTCCTGCCTGCTTTGTAAACTCTTTCGGCAAATGATGCGGAAGGATGGTCGATCCGGAGGCCATCACCATACAGCGTTGGAGGCCGTTTTCGAGTTCGCGGACATTTCCAGGCCATGGATTCGATTTCAGAATTTCCATCGCTTCGGGGGAGATCTTGGAGGGGGAATTCGGGGTTTTAAGTCGAATTTTGTTCATGAAGTATTCGACAAGCAGAGGAATATCCCCCGTTCTTTCCCGGAGCGGAGGAAGGTGAAGATGAACGACATTTAAGCGGTAGTAGAGATCTTCGCGAAAAGTTTTATTCTCGACCATCGTCGTGAGATTTTTATTGGTCGCGGCGATGATTCGGACATCGGTTTTCATCGACTCATTGTTTCCAAGTCGAGTGAACTCCCCCTCTTGGAGGACCCGGAGAAACTTCGCCTGGGTAGCGAGCGGCATTTCGCCGATTTCATCAAGGAAGAGAGTTCCGCCGTCGCACTGTTCGAATTTTCCGATCCGTTGATTCATCGCCCCTGTAAAAGCCCCTTTTTCATGTCCGAAGAGTTCGCTTTCGAGGAGATTTTCCGGGATCGCCGCGCAATTGAGTGCGACGTAGACATTTTTGAAGCGAGGACTATTTTGATGAATCGCACGGGCGATGAGTTCTTTACCCGTGCCGCTTTCTCCTGTGACCAGAACGGTGGCGGGGGTGGAGGCGACCTGTCCGATGATTTTATAGACCTCCTGCATCGCAGGGGAGCTTCCGATAATCGTTTGACGAAGTTCTTCAGCGGAGAGTTTTGTTGGAAAGGAGGGGATCTCCGTTTTTTGCGTTGCCGCAGCGAGGAGGGCACGGGAGATCAGGGCTTTGAGCTGAGGGATATCAAACGGTTTTAAAATATAGTCGTAGGCTCCGAGCTTCATCGCTTCGATGGCAGTTTGAGAGGTCCCGTAGGCGGTCATGACGATGACAATTTGCTTCGGATTATGAAGGCGAAGCTCACGAAGACCATCAAGGCCGTTTCGATTTCCCATTCGGATATCGGTTACAATGAGATCCGGGTTTTCTGATTTGGCGAGTTTGACACCAGCTTCTGGAGAATCGGCGGTGATGATTTCAATTGGCTCCCTTTCCAAAACACGTTTGAAAGAGTAATGGACATCGGCTTCATCATCGATGAGGAGAAGTTTTTGTTTCACAGGGCCACAGTTTAACGGCGAAGAGGAGATTCGCAAGAAGGAAGAGGGAGGACAAAGTAAACTCTATCTACTTGAAAATCCAGCCTAAAAGCGCTAATAGACTCCTCACATGACTCCTCTTCTTCGTTTTATTTTCCCGGTCTTCCTCCTGAACCTTATTGTAATATTCCCAACAGCCGCCGCCAACTATGAGGTCGCCGCATACTACTGGCCCAATTGGCACGTCGATGCGCGCAATGAGAAGAAGCTGGGCAAAGACTGGACGGAATGGGAACTGGTCAAGGCCGCCAAGCCGCGTTTCCCCGGTCACGAGCAGCCGCGAGTTCCTCTGTGGGGCTATGAAGATGAAGCCGACCCGAAAATTATGGCCAAGAAGATTGATGCTGCCGCGGACAACGGCCTGACCGCCTTTATCTTTGACTGGTACTACTACAATGAAGGAATCGCCCTTGATCGTTGTTTGCGCGAAGGGTTCCTCAAGGCCCCTAACCGCAACCGTCTCAAGTTCTCCATCATGTGGGCCAATCACGATTACGTTGACCTTTTTCCCGCAAAGCTGGGCAAACAAAAAGAACTTTGGAATGCCGGGGGCGTAACGCGGGAAACTTTTGTCAAAGCCACGGACCTCATGATCAGGGACTATTTCTCACAGCCAAACTACTGGAAAATTAACGGGAAGCCCTATTTCTCGATCTATGAGCTTCATACGCTGATGGCCGGCCTTGGTGGCGCCGAACAGACAAGACTCGCTTTTGAAGATTTTCGCAAACGGTGCAAAGCCGCCGGTCTCCCCGGTTTACATATTAATGCCGTGGCTTGGGGAGTGCAGCTCAGTTCAATCGGAAATGAGCCCATTCGCGATATCTCCAGCATGAACAAGCCGGCAGTCATTGTAAAAGATGCTGCGGGTTTAATCGCCACGCTTGGCGTTGACAGTGTCACCTCTTACGTCTGGATCCATCACGTGGGAATCCCATCATTCCCGAGCTCCCCCTACGAAAAATGGGGGGACGAAGCGGTAGCCCAATGGCCAGGATTGCAGAAGCAGTTTAATGCCCCCTATTACCCGAATGTCAGCGTCGGATGGGATGCCTCACCGCGTACTGATCAAACGCAGGAATTTGCGAACGGTGGCTACCCTCATATGTCCGTGATCACAGGAGGCACGCCAATGTTGTTCAAGAAATATCTCGAAAACGCCAAAGCCTACCTTGATACACAGCCCCCCGAAAATCGCATCCTCACGATCAACTCGTGGAACGAATGGACCGAAGGCAGTTACCTCGAACCAGACACGAAAAATAAGATGGATTATCTTAAGGCACTCAAAGCCGTCTTCCCTCCAAAGTGACCCCAGTATAGATATGCTATACCTATGAATAACAAAAATCAAATCGAAGATTAGCCTTGAGAGTGGGCGAGAACTCGCCAGTCGCAAGTTCGGTTAAAGTTTAATATCTTTAGAGATTTTGCTTTTCGGTTCCTCGACGCGTTTGAGTTTCAAGGAAAGTTTTTCGAGAAAGGAACGTTCAATTTTCGACGTATGGGCTCGAAGGGGGGTGGTTTTATCGGAAAAATTCATTTTCACCTCATCGTGATGAGAGTCGGAAACTTGTTGATTTGCGGAGCGAAGTCGGTGACTGAGACAGCGAGCGATTCCCATGAGTAAGGCCCCTCCGCCACCGAGATGTTCAGAGAGATATTTAATCAGTTCATGAATATCGAGACTCCACAAAATCGATTCACCGATCGAGCGAACGGTCGCTGAGGCGTTTCCCTCTTCAAAGAGGCAGACCTCTCCGAGGCATTCGCCCGGCTCGATTTTACAATAGATGATCTCTTTTCCTGAGCTCATTCCAGAGATTTGAAGCGAGCCCTCGACAAGAATATAGAGGCGAGTCTGGATTGTTCCCTCTTGAATGAGAGGCTCTTGATCGCTAATTTTTTCGTACTTTCCGTAGCTTCCGAGATCAACGAGAGATTTCGAAGAGAGATAGGCAAGGATTCCAACGGGAGGAAGAGCGGGGAGCTGAAGGGGGAGCCATTGAGACATTTTATTGAGCTCCTGTTTTGATGCGATTGCGAATGCTCACAAAACTTGGTGGAAGTTTATGTTTGCGAATCGTTTCATTTACAGCACGTAGGCGTCGACTGAGAAGTTGATTCACTCCGAGAAGAAAAGTACATCCCTCTAAAGCATGATGATCCATAAACTGTTGGAGGAGATTGACATCCATAGACCAAATTTTTCCTTGAGTGACTCCCCGAACAGTGGCGGAAGCCGGGGCCGGTTGAAAAATACTGATTTCTCCAAAGCATTCCCCTTTTCCAATCTCAGCAAGTTTGATCTCCTCCTGATCCGGCTTTAAGAAGACTTCAAGGATTCCTGAGAGGATAATAAAGATTCGGTCATGGGTGTCCCCTTGATGAATGATGACTTCGTACGGTTGAAAGAGTTGCTCCTCTCCGTAGTGAGAGAGGGTGGCAAGGGCCTCTTCATCCATATTGGCTAAAATTCCTTCGCGTTTGAGTATTGATGACACTTGGGGTATAGTGTGGGATCAAATCAGAGAATTCCAGTTTTTTTTAATAGTTGAATGAAAATAGAACAGTCCTTAAAATAAGAAAAGATTATGGGAACCGGATATAAAGTCGTTGGGGGGGTATTTTTCCTTTTTATTTTAGGATGCGCCTCGATTTCTGTTCGTCAGGTCGAGGAGGCGACTCAATTTGCACCCAAAAATCCGCCTGATATTATTTATGTCGCTCCTTTTGATGTGGAGAAGGCAGAATTTAATGTGGATCGGGAGGGAGAGGTGCTCGCTGAATTTAAAAAAGCGACGGCGATTGTTTTACAGGAGGCGATTGTCGAGAGAATTTCTAAATCTTATGGGACCGCTCAATCGTTAGGGGCGCATCAAAAACTGCCGAAGCAGGGGTGGATTGTGATCGGGAAGTTTATCCGAGTGAATCAGGGGAGCCGAGCGCTGCGTGCGATTATTGGATTCGGGGCCGGTGGCACTAAAATGGAGACGGAGGTCTATCTCTATGATCTCTCTCATTCCCCGCCTGCTCCTTTTCTTTGTTTTAAGACTTCAGGGGGGAGTAATGCCGAACCGGGATTTATTGCTGATAGTACGAATCCGATTTCTGTTGCGACGGGATTCATTGGTGTTTTAGGCGGATTAGCGAAAGGAATCACCGATGATTCTAAGCGCACTTCCCGAATGGTGACCTCCCAAATTTCGCAATATCTTCTGAAAAGAGATTGGATCGAGGGAGATCAAGCGAGCGAACCGAAACTGGACGGCAGCATTGGCCCACTAATTCCATAAATCGGTCAAAGAGCGAAACCAAGAATATCTCCTCAATGAAAAGTCGGAGGTCACTAACGGGTCAGTAAGAATCGCTCAAACATCTGGACTCCCCTCAGGAATTCCTTTTCTCGAATGAATTCATCGACGGTATGGGCTTGCTGAATGGAGCCCGGACCAATCGCAATAGCAGCCGTTTTATATTGAGAAAAAACGGCGGCATCACAAAACCAAGGGGCAGTGGTGATTCCTTTTGTAAACGGTTTTAGACGTTGAACCCACGGATGTTGGAGGGGGGTGTCGAGAGAGGCAGGACTGCGAGAGATTTTGCAAATGACCCCAGAAAATCTCTTTAACGTGATCTTAAGCTGTTTTTCGATCTCATTCATTCCACACCCAGGAATGGTTCGAATATCACATTCAATTTTACATTGAGAGGGAACGATATTGACTTTGCTTCCGCCGGTAATCGTTCCGATATTAAAGGAGGGCTTCCCCAAATGCGGATGGGAGTGGGCATGGAGAAACGGAACAAAATCGTTTTCAAGGGTTCGGATGATTTCAGTCATTAAAAGAATCGCATTTTTCCCTCGTTCGGGAGTCGAGGCGTGACACGATTTTCCAACGGTTTCGACGGTGAACCAAAGGGCTCCTTTATGAGCGTGGACGATCTTTAAATCGGTCGGTTCGCCGATGATCGCAAAATCGGTTTTGAAACCGCTCTTCATGAGATGGATCGCCCCATCATTTCCGGCCTCTTCGCCCATCAATCCGGCGAAAACAACAGGGAGAGTTCTTGAGGCCGGCTTCTGTTTCTCCGACCAGCTTTTTAAGGCCCAAAGCATGGAGGCCATCGGCCCTTTGGTATCTGAGGCTCCACGCCCGAAAATTTTCCCCGCAACGATTTTCGGATGAAAAGGATCAATCGTCATTCCTCGAACGCTGACGGTATCTAAGTGAGGGGCAAAGGTGATGGGCAAGGCATGGGGAGCGCGAGCGGCCTTGAAGTGGGCGATGACGTTGGGTCGTCCTGGAAGCACAGGGATAAGGTCGACCTCTGCTCCGCACTTTTTCAGAAATGCGGCGATATAGTCGGCGATTTGTTGTTCTCCCGTCGAGGCGCACCCCGGATCTCCATCCGGATTGACGCTGGGGATCGAGATCAGATCTTGAAGAAGACGAGTGGCCGACTTTGGAGTTTGAAAACCTTTGGTCGACATGCTCTTCATCTCCTTTATTTCGACTTTTTAGCCGTTTTTTTCTTCAGAGGAATCTCAGGGTAAATCCCCTTGATTAATTTCGCTTTAAATTTTATGTAGTGCTTAATGGATTCGCGAACGATATCCATGGTTTCGACAGATCCGGCAAAGCCCTCGATTTCGGGGCGGGTCTTTCCTTTTTCCAGCTCTTTGTAAGTCGTGAAGAAATGTTTGATCTCCGTGAGCACATGCGTCGGGAGCTGAGCGATATCGGAGATGTCGTTGAAGTAAGGATCTCCTTCATGAACCGCGATGACCTTAAAGTCATCTTCCCCTTGATCGATCATATGCATTCCGCCGACGGGGCGAGCATGCATCAGACAGCCTGCGGCCACTGATTCCTGTCCGATAACGAGAATATCGAGAGGATCTTTGTCGCCGCAATAGGTCATCGGAATAAATCCGTAGTTGCTCGGATAATGAACGGCACTGTGGAGGATACGATCCACTTGAAGGAGTCCACTTTTTTTATCGAGCTCGTACTTAATCTTAGAGCCCATCGGACATTCGATATAGGCAGTGACGATATAAGGAGGTTTAACTCCAGGACTAACGGAATGATAAGGATTTGAAACAGCGAGTTGCATAGGATCAAAGAAAAACAAGGAAATGAGCAAATGTCCACCTTTAAAAGAACGCTCGACTCACTGTCGTCTAAAACCGAAACCTATGAAACGACGGTTGAGGAGTGGTAAGGCGCATCCTACGGAGATAAAAGGCATCTCACACAAAGCCACAAAAACACAAAGTTCGATTTAAATTTCGAATTCATAGCGCAAAAGGCGGTTGATACCCCAGTCAGATTTTATAGGAATTGGGGTCGGGATTGCCGATTGAATTTCTTTGTGTTTTTGTGGCTTCGTGTGAGAATGGTTTTAACTCATTTCCCCATCTACAATTGACCTCTCAAAACAAACTCTATTTTGGACACGAGTGGGGTTGACTTTCTCAGAGGGTTATGTTTTTAGATTTTATTTTTCGAGAAACCGTGTTGAATAGCGACTATGGATCAATGGGATATCTTATTGCGCATTGGAAGTGCTCTGGTTGCCGGAACTGTTTTAGGAATTGAGAGAGAGGCCCATGGAAGGGCGGCAGGGCTTCGAACGACGCTTTTAGTCTGTCTTGCCTCGACCTTGGCGATGATCCTTTCCCAAGGATTTTATTTTGAGAGTATTCATCACGGGGGAACGAACGGATGGCATCCCGATCCGGCCCGTCTGGCTGCGGGGATTTTGACGGGGATCGGATTTCTAGGAGGGGGGGCGATTATTCGGCAAGGGAACATGGTGCATGGGGTGACTACCGCAGCGGTTCTTTGGTTTGTGACGGTGTTAGGACTTTGTTTCGGCAGCGGAAGTTTTTTACTCGGTTGGATCGGTTTTGGATGCGCTCTTTTCTCGGTTTTTGGATTGCCAGTGATCGAAAAATTAGTGCGTAACGACTCTTATGCGGAGCTTTATATCACCTTGAAAGAGGGGGCCTCAACCAACGATCAAATCCGTAAGGCCATTCTCAAGGAGGGATTGAGGATTAAGGGGATGGAGATTGAATTTCGAGTGGTGGATCAAATTCGCGTTCTCCATTTCAGCTTAAAATTTAAGCGCAGGGATGCGGTTGAACTCTCTCAGCGGATGATTCAAAAAGTGAGCCATTTTGACGGGGTCACTCACGTGAAGTGGGAATAAGGGATGTTTTCGTTGGGTGTTATGATTCGACGGTGGATTCAGCAATGGGCCGGAAGAGGGCTGCATGTGGAGGGAAATCGCGGTTTTTTCCAAAAATTTCAGGAACAAGAATCGTGGCGGAAGACCTTAAAGATCGT
Source organism: Methylacidiphilum caldifontis (assembly GCA_945877805.1). Taxonomy (GTDB): domain Bacteria; phylum Verrucomicrobiota; class Verrucomicrobiia; order Methylacidiphilales; family CAMAQI01; genus CAMAQI01. The sequence goes on from CAMCSM010000022.1 coordinate 8,841, forward strand.
TGCGAAGCAGGGATTCCGTTTACAGTATCTTAATGAGTATGTAGATACCCATCGGGACTGTTTGCTCTCTCCGCTGCTCGCTCGTCATGAACGGTTTCCCGCCTGTGCGATTCAAAAAGTGATCGGGATCGATGAACGGTACTTTCGCCAGCAATGGAAAGGAATTGAGGGATACGAGATCCGGGCCGATTTTGGGGCCTCATTGAAGAACGTCTCCCTTTGGGGATTTCCCTTTTTTGTCCTCACCGAGGATCAGGTTTTATTGCGGGACTGCTCTTGGGATCTTAAATGCTTTCGTAAAGCAGCAGAGCGTCCCCCAGTGACGAAGAAGATATCGGGCAGGGCGATCATTTTGCCGTTGCATCGATCCAAAAACTATTATCATTGGGTGATTGAGGTATTGCCTCGAATTCAGCTTTTAATGGAGGAGGGACTTTGGAATCGAGTTCCGGTCATTGTCCCTCCGCTTCATGACAATCAACTCGAATCGTTGATGGCACTTGGTTTAAATCCAGAGCTTCTGATTCCTTTTGATCCTGAGTGCGATCATTTTAAAATCGAGGAGGGGATTTACCCCTCTCGCTTGGGGGCCATTCGTAAAGCCTCGCGAAGTTCCGTCGATTGGTTGCGAGCAAAATTGGTGCCCTCCGATTTAGAGCGAAAAAGAAAGATCTACTATTCTCGATCAGGAGCGAAAACCCGCCGGGTTCTCAATGAATCGGAGTTTTTACCGGAACTTGTAAAGCGTGGATTCGAAATTTTTACTGGGGAAGGAGTTTCGTTTAATGAACAGATCCGGTTCTTTGCCGAAGCAAAACTCGTCGTTGGTGCTCACGGGGCAGGACTGTCGAATCTCGTTTTTTGTGCCCCTCGAACTCCGGTGATCGAGCTGATGGGCCGTGATTATGTGAATCCCTGCTTCGGAGAGCTTTGCGATAGTGGGCGTAATCCCTATTCGGTGATCGTGGGAGCGCCAAAGTACAAGGGACATTACGTGGTGAATTCAACGCTTTTACTTAAGGAATTAGAGGAACAATCGAATGGTTGACTTTGACATCGTCTTTTACGGGAGTTCAGTTTAAATAGAGCGATGAACGTCGTTCTTGTGGAGCCGGAGATTCCGCCGAATACCGGAAATGTCGCTCGTTTGTGTGCGGCAACAAAGACGACGCTGCATCTTGTGGAGCCATTGGGATTTGAGCTATCGGATAAGATGTTGAAACGGGCGGGGATGGATTATTGGCAACAGGTCGACTGGAAATGTTGGCCGAGCTTTCAAGCATTGAGAGAGAGTTTTCCAGAAGAGCGTTTTTACTTTATCGAAACAGGAACCGCGCAGGTCTATTCAGAGATTCGGTTTCAGCCAAACGACTTTATTGTCTTTGGTCGCGAAACCAAGGGATTGCCGCTTCCTCTGATCGAGGCGAATCGGGAGCGCTGCTATCATATCCCGATGCTGAATCCGGATTCACGAAGTTTAAATTTAGCAAACTGTGTTGCGATTGTTTTGTACGAGGCGTTGAGACAGCAGAATTATTATGGAATGGTAAATTCAAATAGCTCCATAGCCTGATCGCTGAATAGCCTGCGAAATTTAAAGACAGTTATTCACCGCGGGGTAAACGGAGGACAACAGAGGAAAATTTATTTAGAATCCAAAACAAATGAAACTGTATTTTTAAACCCATATCTTGCATTAGAACTGGAGGGGCAGACGCCGTCTGCCTCGGGCTGCCCCTCCATTTTTTATCACCATTTTGGTAATATCTTTTGAGAGGTAAACCGATTCCTATTGCATGATCTAGGTTAAAATTCATAAATCGGAATTCAATGCGACTTGTAGGGGCTAGAGAATATTTTCATTGAGGAGATATCCTTGGTTTCGGTCTTTGACCGATTTATGATTGGAGTTCCAGTCCCCAAGTGAGAAATAGCTGAAAATCTTTCTTGTTGTCCGTCGCCAGTTTTGCTCCTTGAGCCATGGCAGCCGCCGCAATACAGCAATCAAATCGTAATTGACGCTTTCCTCCTGTATTTTGAAACCATTGACCGGCGATTTCGGCCTCTTTAGAGGTAAATGGAGCGATCCCTCCTGTGAGGACCTCTCGCATCAGGTCGGAGCTTGAGAGCGAGATCGGCTTTGAATGAATCTCCATCCACGCCAAAGAACTACAACCGAGTTGCTCTCCAGTCGAAAGCAGGGATTCAACGAAAGCGGCGTGGGGATGTGAGGAGTCTAGAAGCGCGATCAGTAAATTGGTATCAAGATGGATCATCGGGATAAATCCTCTTCTCTTTCGTGAATGATTTCTTGCATCCATCGCATTCCTGTTCCAGGGGCCAAGGCGGAGCTCTCTCTCAGAAGTTTGAACGCCTCTTGAGGGCTGCGGGATTCCCGTTTTTTACTCTCTTCAAGGACCCGATGAATCGCCTGACGAACTGCTGCTGATTTGGAGATATTCCACCGTTGCGCAAGTTCGCTTATTTCTTCCGTCGTTTTTTTATCGAAAGCATAAGTCACTCTGTAGGAGATATTTGCCATTAAGGTATTGTATTTCATATGTAATTAAAATCAATCTTATTTAGAGCTCTTTTTCGAGGTCTTTAATCTTACTTTTAATCTCGGCACGATAGTCCTCAAAGCGGAGCGTTGAACTCAACGGTTTCTCTTGAAGGCTTTGTTGGCTGATCCAGTCGGGAAAGGAGCACTGGGAACAATTTGAGAGGTCTTTAAAACAGAAATCTTGAAGGAGTGCGATCAATCCCTGTTGAAAAAGAACTGTCTGTTTCTCAGGAGGAATTTCAGCGGTTCCGCCGATCCGAGCCCAAGCAAGCTTTGTCTTATGATTGGGGGTCATTCGATGAGTGAGAAGTTGCGATTGCGTGGAGCTCCCTTTTTCGAGGATTTGCCAGACCCAGTAGAGATTGATTTCGAGATCGCGGATCCTCTCGACTCCGAGCAGCGGAGAGGGCTTCTGGGGCATCGAGTTCCAGGTGGAATGGGATTGCCAGAACGGATCGTGAAGGTGAGCCAGATCGCGCTGGAAATGGAGTCTGACCCCTTTTTGAAGTGCCTCCTTGAGCGATCGGAGTCGGGGAAGTAGTCGAGCAAGGGAGGCGATGCGTCGCTCCGGCCGATTCCACGGCCGAACCCCGTGCAGGGTCCAGGCATGAAAGGGTAGAGTCGAGTGGGACCAGAGGGATTGCGCCCGCCACCATTGTTCCCAAATCGATTGGGCTTCATGCTGTTTTTCGGAGGAGTTACTTTTTTCGAGATGAATCTCTTGGGGAAGAAATCCTGAAACTCCGAGAAGAATCGCTTTGCGGGTCGTTGCCGAATAGCCGATGAGATCAGCGGCACGAACCCGTTGAGCGAGAGCGCGAAAGGGGAGGAGGTTTCGCCCATAGCCGCATCCCTCGGCGAGAGCCTCCCAGAGGGATTGAGTGCTCCCCACCGATTTTTGACGAAGGGCGAGCCGCTTTGATTTTCGGAGAAGTCTCAGCCAGCCAACCTCTTCGATCAGTTTCCACCGATTTTCCTCCGCGGTTTTTAAAAAGCTCTGATGGCAGAGCCCCGGCTTGGCAAGAGGCAGTGAGGGGGAGGGGAGTTCAGGAAAGAGGGAGTTCAGATCCTCGATCTCGACGGTGAGAAATCGGGAGAGTTCAACTTGCGGGATCACCGCTCCGGATCGGCTGATGGTGGGCTCGGAGCTGCTTTTCCAAACAAGATGAAGGATTACGGAATCATAGCGTTCATCGAGATGATGCCCGTGGTTCTTCCAGTCCGAGGCCTCAAGATGGATTTCGACGGCTCCGGTCTGAATTTTTCCTGCGGAATCTCGGTAAGCGGCATGAGTAAAATCAGGCCCGGCACTGTGGTTCCAAAAACCGGTCTGGATGATCGTGAGGGGGATTCCTTCGGTCGTCAGAAGCGGATTTTTAAACCACGATTCAAACCAGAGCTTTTGCAGTTGGATCTCTTTCAAGGGGAGAGGTGGGGAGGAAAAAGAGGTTTGAATTAACTTTTTGAACTCGTTTTTTGGTAAAAAGCGATTAGTTTGTGCTGAAATGAATTCCATAAAGATTGTAGTAGTCGTCACCCTGCTGCTCGTCCAATCGCTCTTTCCCTTGAGAGCGATGACTCCTCAGGAGGAGCCAGTGGTTCAAGCCGTTCAAAAGGCCATCCCCGCCGTCGTCAGTGTCTATTTAGAGGGAGAGATCGAGTATCGTGCGCGAGATCCCTATTCCCGTTTGTTAGAGGATTTTTATGGGCGTCGATTTGTCTATCGGGAGCCGATTAAGAGCCTAGGTTCCGGTGCGATTGTCTCCCCTGAGGGCTATATTTTGACCTGTGCCCACGTGGTGGAGATCGCGACCGAGATCAAAGCGCAGATCCGCGTCGTGCTTTCGGATGAACGAAAATTTGAGGCGAAACTGGTTTATATCGATTCCGACCGCGATTTAGCCTTGTTGAAAATCAGCGATTCAAAGCCCTTGAGCTATTTAGATTTAAAAGTGCTTTCTCCGAATTTAATTGGACAGACCGTCATTGCATTAGGGAATCCAGTCGGTTACGAAAATTCGATTAGTGCCGGAATTTTATCGGCAAAGAATCGAACGTTAAAGGTGGAGAATCAGACCTACGAAGGGCTGTTGCAGACCGATGCAGCGATTAATCCCGGAAACTCCGGTGGACCTTCAATCGATATTCAGGGGAGTTTTATTGGAGTGAATTCAGCGAAGGCGGCTGGCCAGGCGATTGAGGGGATTGGATTTATTATTCCTTGCGATAAAGCGGCCGCCTGGGCACTCGATTCGATCGCGATTGTCAAAGGGGAAAAAAAGGCCCCTACCCCTCCCTCTTCTGATGCGGTCTTGATGAAACGATTCGGGTTTTCACTCCAGAACTTGACCCCGGAGCTGTCACGATCTTTTGGGATTCCGGTAACCGAAGGGGTGATCGTGGCTGAAGTCGAGGCCGATAGTCCTGCGGCGAAGATTGATCTCAAGCCAGGGATGTTGGTCTCCGGATTGGGAGGGATCATTCTGAATTCGAAGAACGATCTCCCTAAGAGCCTTCCCAAAATTAAAACGGGAAACACCCTTTCGATTCAAATCTCTGTCTTCCGAAAAACTTCCAACGGCGTCTTACGCCGTTCGGTCAACGCCTCAATGGTCGCACGGTAGTCACGTCAATTTCACTATCAAAAGAGATCGCTAAAAGATGAAAGAAGATCCGGGCCAGGATCTTTTCTTAATGCAAAATCTGGCTTCAAAACGGGAAGCCACAAAAAAAGAGATTCCCCTTTTCGGAGGAATCTCTTTTAAACCCATATCTTGCATTAGAACTGGAGGGGCAGACGCCGTCTGCCTCGGGCTGCGGGGAAGGCAGCCCCGACAGGTCGGGGCTGCCCCTCCATTTTTTATCACCATTTTGGTAGTATCTTTTGAGAGGTAAACCGATTCCTATTGCATGATCTGGGTTAAATCTTCAGCGAAGCTGCGCTTAAAAAAATCGCTTTGGATTTTTTTAATTTAGCTGGTTCCCATTCCGACTCGTTGGATCGTTTGGAACAGTTTCCCCTCTGTTTTAATCGAAGGGGCGATAATGATTTCGGTCTCTTGGAACTTACGGATGCTGTCTGCGCCGACATTTCCCATACAGGTCATGATTGCACCGACAAGATTTTGAGATCCATCATCCACGGTCGCAGGTCCAAAGAGGATCTGTTTAAGTGATCCTGTGATCCCGACTTGAATACGTGTTCCTCGAGGAAGGTTGGAGTGCGGCGTTGCCATTCCCCAGTGATTTCCACGTCCAGGAGCCTCTTCAGAGCGAGCAAAGGCCGATCCGACCATCACGGCATCGGAGCCGGAAGCGAGCGCCTTACAGACATCTCCTCCGCGGGACATTCCCCCGTCAGTGATAATCGGGATATATTTACCGGTCTCTTTATAATAGTAATCACGAGCGGCTGCAGAATCAACGGTTGCGGTCACTTGCGGGACTCCTAAACCTAAAACGCCACGTGAAGTACAGGCCGCTCCAGGGCCGACACCAATGAGAACCCCTGCAACACCGTTTTGCATGAGCTCCAAGACAACATCATAAGTCACGGCGTTTCCAATAATGATCGGCATCTTGGAGCGCTTCGTGAAATCGAGAAGGTCAAATGTTTTGTATTCCGTCGCAATATGACGAACCGTGCTGACTGTCGATTGAACGACAAAGACATCGCAACCGGCCTCTTGAGCAATCGCGGCGTAGCGCTCTGCCTTTTGCGGGATCGCGGAAACAGCGGCAATCGCCCCTGCTGCCTTGAGCTCTTGAATCCGTTTCGCAATCAATTCCTCTTTGATCGGTGCGGTATAAATCTTTTGAATCAACTCTGTAATCGAGGCTTTATCCCCTTTTACGATTTGATCTAAAACCTCGGAAGGATTTTCAAAACGCGTTTGAACCCCTTCGAGATTAATCACCCCCAGACCGCCGAGTTTGCTCATTTCGATACAAAAACGGACATCGGTGACTCCATCCATGGCGCTGGCAATGATCGGAATTTTAAGTTTGATCGGATTCCCTTTAAAGTTAGGAATCTCAAAAGTGGTGTCCACTTCGTTAGGATTAATAGTGACAGAGCCCGGAACCAACGCGATTTCATCAAATCCGTAGGCGACCCGTGCTTTACGATTACGACCGATCCACATACCCATAATTACTTCTCCTTCAGGTGTTGAGTCTCATGAACGGATCCGCATGCACGACAGTGAATGCGGAGCGTTGGGGTTACAATAGGAATAGGCTTGCCGCAAACAGGGCAAACCCAATGACGACGGTGATTGTATTTGAGACGATATTGGCGCCATGCGAAAGCCAACCATGCCGTGACGACGAGGGCAAGAAAAACTATCAAATAAAGTGAAAAAAATCCATTTAAGGTGGTACTCATGCCCCCTCTTTCGTCTGGGGAGCAGGATTGGTAAAGGCCCAAAATACGGTGATCGAGCCCCATTCAAGCGTTGAGCCCGCCTTCACCTGAAAGGTTGTCTTTCGGATCTCTTGGAGGGCGATCTGATCCACCGCATTCGATCCGGAGCTCTCCTCGACCAAGGCATGGATCACAAATCCTTCAGGGCTTATTCCCAATCGAATCGTGGTGACCCGAGATTCATTCAGGAGATTGACGGAGGCTTTTGGCCAGACCAAAGGAGTTTTGATCGCTCTCTCTTCAAGATTTTTAGAGTAGAGGATCTGAGAAGGAGGATTGGGGGTGGTGGCTGAGGTTGAAAAGATGAATTTATTCGGAGAGAGAATCATTTTTTCAAAGGCCTTATTTTCGAGCGGAAGCAATTTCTCTTCTTGAGAGTTAAACTCACTTCCCACGGGGAGGAGAGGAAGGTTTGAATCCGAAATTTTTTCAAAGACAGGCTGAAGAAGTTTTAATTTCTCGGGGGAAATCAACGATTGATGGAGAACGGTACTGGGATCTCGCATCTGATTCCAAAAAACAGTACTCGTCCAAGATTCCGCCCCCATGAGGCTCGATGAGGAAAGAAAGATTTCAGTCCTTCGAGTCGCCGCTTCATTGGCGGTGGGATACTGTATTTCAATTGTAAAAAAGAGGAGGAGATGAATCAGTCCGACAATAAAAACAATCAGTCCAAGCCGCCTCTTCTCCTCGGGGAGAAGCTGAAAAATCCGCAGAGGGATGCGGAGATCTATTTTAGGGGTTTTGAGCATCAGAGGGTTGAGTTGCGAGCACAACAGAGTAGCCCTTTGCTAAAATAAGATTCATCACTTCAACGACAAAACCGTGAGGAACCTCTTGATCCGCTTTTAAAACAAAGGAGGCAGAACTCGGAGCTCCTCCTATTTTTTTCAGCGATTTTTCGAGAGTTTCCATCGAACTGACTTCATCGTTAAAGAAAAGAAGTGGCTTTGCCTTGGTAACCGCTCCTGTCAGAGGATCTTTCTTTTCCCCCTCCATCACGACAGAGATCATCAGGTGATTGGTCTGAATTCCTTGACCTAAAAGACTTCTGGGGACTTGAACCCGCAACCCCGGCTGAAGGATAAAGGAGCGACTGAGCATGAAAAAAATAAGCAGAAGAAAAATCACATCAACCAAAGGGGTGAGTTCAATCTTCCCTTGGACAATTTCCAAGTGTTTACGAAGCTTCATGAGGAGATGGCGACAGGAGGAGGGGTCGATTTGCTCTCAGTGACTGCGGCCGCTTTAAAGTCGATCACCTCCTTCGCAGGGGGTTCGATCAAGGCATGAATCAATTCGATTCCTGCGCGTTCCATATCATTCGTGAGATGGTGACAGCGGGTGACTAAATAGTTATAGGCCACATAACAAGGGATGGCGACCACAAGCCCCGCCGCAGTCGTGATCAGCGCGGTCCAAATCCCTCCGGCAAGATCAGAAACCCCTGCCGACCCGCTTTTTTGATTGATTTGGATAAAGGCATCGATCATCCCCATCACCGTCCCTAAAAGTCCCAAGAGCGGGGAGACGTAGCCAATCGTCGCAAGGATCGGAAGATTCGCCTCAAGCTTCGGAACTTGAAGTTGGGCCACTTCTCGAACAACCTCGCGAAGCTCGCTGGAGGGAAGATTACGAGAGAGGATCGCTCGTTGGACCACGACTTTAATCGGACCGTAGCCCTCTTCACAGCGCTCTAACGCTTCGAGGTAGTTTTGTTTGCGAACTAAATTGAGAATTCCGACAAGATATTCCCCGACTCGTAGGTGAGAACGATAATAGTAGAGAATGCGCTCAATAAAAACCCCAATCGCAAGAATGCTGCTCCCTAAAATGAGCCACATCAGAGAGCCCCCCTTTTGCATAATATCAAAAAGGCCGACGCTTTGCGTCATAAAAGAGGGGTTATCAATTTGAAGAAACATGAGCAATTACCAGATAAATGATTTCGATTCCGCTAACAATTCATCCCCCGACCAGAGCGTAAAACGGTACGACTGAATCGGCCCCCCTTCTTGAAAGGCCTTTCCTAAGACTGAAAATTGCGAGCGATTCGATCCTTTTGCTGTCGGGTAATGGATCGAGAAATTTCTCACCACATCTTTTGTTTTCGCTTGGCGATATTCTAAGCGGGCCTCAATATTTTTCACAGGCCCGTTATTCACCCAAGTAATCAGATAAATTTGACCTTTTCTCTCCTCGATCTGCTCCTTCGTGACCGCACCGAACATCCAGTATTTTTGTTCGAACTCCAAAGCCTTATTTCCACTGGAATCACTATTGAGATCGGTTCGCACTTCGTGAACCTTCGTCACCTTAAAAAGAGGATTCACCGGAGCCTTCATTAGTTCCGCTTTACGAACTTCCGGAGCGGAGTTTGTGGAAAGTGGGGAAGGGCGCTCCTCCTTTTGAGGGACTAATCCCCGGCCTTCAACGGCAAAGGTCCAAGATGAAAGAATTAAAAAGAGAATAAAAAAAGGCATTCGTATTTCTAGAAGCAGAGATTCTCGCTGTCAAGGAGGACCCGTATGCCGAAAACAAATGAAATTTTTAATCGATGATGGACGCGGCGATCTCCCTCAAAACGGCCAAGGGAAATCGAGAAAAACAGGCCCAAAAGTTTTTAGGTTGATTTTACGACTTGAGGTTCTACTTCTAAAGACCAAGGGATGAGCCAGCTGATTGTCTTTGACCCAGCCCTTAAAGTATCTATCTTGATAGATATGATAACAACAACTGTTTTTCAGCACGGAGGATCTCAAGCAGTTCGGCTCCCCAAAGAGGCCCGCTTTTCGTGCAGTCGAGTCGAAGTGAGAAAGACGAAGGAAGGAGTTCTTCTAATTCCGATTCCTGAAGAGGAGAATCGGAAGAAAAAATTCCTCCAACTCGCGGGATCCTGTGCGGACTTCCCGATGGTGGATCGCCCTCAAAAGCCGGATGAAAGGGATTTCGTGTGGTAAAACGGATCTTCCCCGACACGAATATCTGGTCCTACTGGCTTCGAGGAGCGGACGCTGGACTGATGGGTAAAATGGAAAAAGCATTCGATCATCTGCTGATGTCATCGGTGGTTTATTCGGAGCTCTTCTTTGGGGCTCAAAAATCAGGGAATCCCCGTCATATGGGTAAAGTGGTGGCCCTGGGAGAAGTTGTACCTATCGTCGATTTCAAAAAAGAGGATGCAAAGATATATGGAGAAATTCGTGCGGATTTAGAGAAGACGGGAAATCGGATCGGACCTTATGATCTCCAGATTGCCGCTCAAGCTCTCCGACTTTCGGCGATACTGATCACTCATAATCATCAAGAATTTTCACGAGTACCGAATCTTAAATGGGAGGACTGGGTCGAGCCTCGCATTTTTAAATGAGAACCATCTTTCAGAGAGTAAAAAATTAGTTTAAAATTCTGTTTTTAAGCGATTTATTTAAATTTCATTCAAAAAAGGCTGTTTTTATTTTCTACTCTGAAAATAGCGAGGAATCGGCCCATTAATTACAGTTTTAGTGCCAAAAAATTACTTTTTTAAAAAAAAACTAAAAAAATACTTGCATCGGATAGAAAAGTTGTCATTGTCCCGATCCCCGCAAAACTGGGTGATCGTTACTGGCACCTGGGACGTATGGGAAACAAGTAGCACTACGGCGAGTCTCGTCGAGTGAAACTTCGTTCTCTTCGTCTTAGTTCCAGAAACTTTCAAAACAATTTAACGAAGAGAATAGAAGATGCCAACCATCAACCAATTAGTGCGAAAAGGTCGTACACAGTTGAAAAACAAATCAAAGTCTCCGGCTTTGAAGAACTCCCCGTTTCGTCGTGGTGTTTGTTTACAAGTGATGACACGTACCCCTAAGAAGCCGAACTCTGCTTTGCGTAAAGTCGCTAAAGTTCGTCTCACCAACGGAATTGAAGTCATTGCTTACATTCCTGGCGAAGGCCACAATCTCCAAGAGCATTCTATTGTCTTGGTTCGTGGCGGTCGTGTTAAGGATTTGCCAGGTGTTCGTTATCACATCGTTCGTGGTACATTGGATGCCCTCGGCGCAGTAGGACCTTCGAATTCTAATAAATTGAATCGTAATGTTTCTCGTTCCAAATACGGCGTTAAGAAGCCGAAAGCAGGGGCTGTGGCAGCTCCCGCGAAGAAAAAATAAAGTACTCTTGAGGTAACGAATATGGCACGTCGTCGTCGCGCAATTAAAAGGGCTATTAAGGCCGATACAAAATTTGAATCCACTATGGTTGGTCGTCTGATCACCACGGTGATGAAGTCCGGCAAGCGCTCCACAGCGGAGAGCATTGTCTATGGAGCAATCGATCTTTCGAATGAAAAGAAAGACGGTAATCCTCTCGAAACACTTCAAAAAGCAATTGATAATGCAAAACCTCGTTTGGAAGTAAAGTCCCGCCGCGTCGGTGGTGCTACTTACCAAGTTCCGATGGAAGTGACTCCTGAGCGCCAACAGTCGCTCGCACTCCGTTGGATGGTCACTTACGCAGCAAAGCGTAAAGGGGTCGCAATGAAAAAAGCACTTGCAACAGAGATTAAGGAAGCCGCTTCTGGACAAGGTAATGCGGTTAAGAAACGTGACGATGTTCACAAGATGGCGCAGGCCAATCGTGCTTTTGCACATCTTCGTTTCTAATCCTTGGAGATTTATATGAGCGCAGTAGCAGAAGTAAAAAAGAATATCAACGATCCCAAACGGGCTTACGTTCTTGAAAAGACACGTAACTTCGGGATCTGTGCACACATCGATGCGGGTAAAACAACCCTCACCGAGCGTATTCTATTTTACACCGGTTCGATCCATAAAATTGGTGAGGTTCATGAAGGAACAACCGTTACAGATTGGATGGAACAGGAACGTGAGCGTGGAATCACGATCACCTCGGCTGCAACCACCTGCTTCTGGCCTCAGAAGAAGGAAGAGGGAATCGTCAAGGCTTTCGAAGGCCAAAAATTTCGTATTAACATTATCGACACTCCTGGTCACGTCGACTTTACCGCTGAAGTAGAGCGTTCCCTCCGTGTATTGGATGGTGCGATCGCTGTGTTCTGTGCAGTTGCCGGGGTTCAGCCTCAGTCGGAAACCGTCTGGCGTCAAGCGACGAAGTACAATGTTCCTCGTATTGCTTTCGTGAATAAGATGGATCGCGTCGGTGCAAATTTTGACAACGCAATCAATGATATGCGTGAGAAACTCGGCGCTAATGCCTGGCCGGTTTTGATTCCTCTCGGAAAAGAGGATTATCTCAAAGGTCAAATCGACGTCATCAATCAAAAAGCGGTTATTTATTCTGATGACAATAAGATTGGTTCTATTTACACAATCGAAGAGATCCCTGCAGAAGAAAAAGCAATGGCCGAAAAGGCATTGTTAGAGCTCGTTGCCGCCCTCGCCGATATCGATGATGAAATCGGAACGATGTTCCTCGAAGAGAAAAAGCCGACGGTCATGCAGATCAAGCATGCGATTCGTCGCCAAGTTCTTGCTAATAAATTTGTTCCTGTGGTTGGCGGATCGGCTTTCAAAAACAAAGGAGTTCAATTCCTTGTGGATGCCGTGATCGATTATCTTCCAAGTCCAGTCGATATCGATCCTCAAGTCGGGCATAATACCGATACTCAAGAGCCAATGCCTGCGTTACCAGATGACTCTGGAAAATTTGCCTCCCTAGCGTTTAAACTTTGGACCGATGCCTTTGTCGGTAAACTGGTATTCTTCCGTGTTTATTCCGGTAAAGTTTCAAAAGGAGATACGGTCTATAATCCTCGCTCTGGAAAATATGAGCGGATCAGTCGTATCGTTCAAATCCAAGCCGATAAACGGGAAGATGTCGAAACCGTCTATTCCGGTGATATCGCCGCTCTCGTCGGTGTTAAAAACATCAAGACCGGAGATACTCTTTGCGCAGAAGGTCATCCGATTCGTTTAGAGCCTCCTTCTTTCCCAGAACCGGTGATCTCGATGGCGGTTGAGCCAAAGACAAAGGTCGATCGTGAAAAGATGGGCGAAGGACTTCAACGTTTGATGGAAGAAGATCCAACCTTTACGGTGAACTCTAATGAAGAGACCGGCCAGACGATTATCGCTGGAATGGGTGAGCTTCACCTTGATATTATTTTAGATCGAATGCGTCGTGAATTTAAAGTTGAATGTAATTCCGGGGCTCCTCAGATCGCTTATCGTGAGACAATCACAAAAGCGGCAACGGGTGAAGGAAAGCTCGTTAAGCAATCCGGAGGTCGTGGACAATACGGTCACGTTGTTTTGACAGTGACTCCTGTTGAGCGCGGAAAAGGAAATTCAATTGAAAATAAAGTGGTCGGTGGAACAATTCCTAAAGAATATATCCCCGCCTGCCGTAAGGGAGTTGAAGAGGCTCTTCTCAACGGAATCATCAATGGCAGCCCTGTCATTGATATGGAAATTCAAATTATCGACGGAAGTTACCATGACGTCGATTCTAACGAATTGGCCTTCAAAATGGCCGCTATTTTCGCCTTGAAAGATGCCCTTAAAAAAGCCTCTCCTATTTTACTTGAACCGATGATGAAGGTTGAAGTTTCGACTCCTGATGAATTCCAAGGGGACATGATGGGTGACTTAAATCGTCGCCGCGGAAAAATCATGAACGTGGAAAACAAAGGAAAGAGCTCCAACATCAATGCAGAGGTTCCTCTCTCAGAAATGTTTGGTTACGTGAACTCGATTCGCTCAATGTCCAAAGGTCGTGCGGCCTACTCAATGGAGCCCTCGCACTTTGAACAAGTTCCGGCGCAAATCGTTGCGCAAATTACAGAGCAAAAGAAAGGATAAGTCATGGCTGCTAATAAAATTCGTATTCGTTTAAAATCGTATGATTACAGACTTCTTGACCGCGCAGCGGTTGAGATCGCTGAAACTGCGACACGCACCGGTTCTACGGTCGCTGGCCCTATCCCGCTCCCTGTAAAGATCGAGCGCTATACCGTGAATCGCTCTCCTCACGTTGATAAGAAGAGCATGGATCAATTTGAACTCCGAACCCACAAGCGCATGATCGATATCATGCAGCCGACTGCAAAAACAGTGGATGAGTTAAAGAAACTCAATCTCCCTGCGGGTGTGGATATCACGATTAAAATCTGAGGTAATGTATGAAATCAGGAGTGATTGGAATTAAAGCTGGAATGACCCGCATCTATGATGATGCTGGAATCATTCGCCCAGCAACGGTGGTAACGGTTGAGCCCAACGTGGTGGTTCAAGTAAAGTCGAAAATCAAAGAGGGTTACGATTCAATTCAAGTCGGATTGATCGACCAAAAGGAATCCCGCTTGACGAAGCCTGTCATTGGACACTTCAAGAAAGCAGGGGTCACGACAAAACGTTATGTGCGCGAGTTTCGTACTAAAGATGAAGAATTTGAAGTAGGCGATACGCTCACCGTCGAGCGTTTCACCAAGGGAATGTTGGTTGATGTGATTGGAACCTCGAAGGGACACGGTTTCTCCGGTACAATCAAACGCCATAATTTCCACGGACAACCTGCGGCTCACGGTTCTAAGATGCATCGACGTAACGGATCGATCGGAACTCGTTCGACCCCCGGTTTAGTTTTTAGAAACAAGAAAATGCCCGGTCATTTTGGAGATGTTCGCACCACGATGCAAAATCTCGAAGTGATCCAGATTCGTCCAGAAGATAACACGATTGTCATCGCTGGAGCAGTCCCTGGTGGTAACGGAACTCTCGTGATCGTTCGACCTGCAATTAAAGGTCAACCGAAGCCGAAAGCCGTTGTTGCAAGTGGCAAGCCTAAGAATCCGATGAAGGAATCCAAAGGAAAGAAATAACGTATGAAAGCTACTGCTTTATCGTTTGAAGTTGCTAGTGAAAAACTAGGCGTCGAACTTATCAAAAATGGCCGTGGGACACAAGCCCTTCACGAGACTGTTGTCGGTTACCAAGCCGCTCGTCGTGCCGGTACTCACTGTGTGAAGACCAAAGGAACGGTTAAGAAAACCGGTAAAAAACCTTGGCGCCAAAAAGGAACTGGACGTGCTCGTGCCGGTTACTTTGCTTCTCCTATCTGGCGTGGAGGTGGTGTGGTTTTCGGACCCCATCCTCGTGATTACACAAAGAACATTCCTAAACGGGTCAAACGACTTGCTTTGAATAAAGCAATCAGTGAGCGCGTTAAAAAAGGAGAAGTTCTTTTTATCGCCGATTTCAAAATTTCAAAACCAAACACCAAAGAGCTCTTGGGGCAAATTCAATCCGTTAAGGGTGAAGGTTCCATTCTTTTGGTACTTGGTGAGCTAAATAACAATATTTATCTCGCTTCCCGTAACCATCCAGAAGTGGCTACGACAACGGCGGATCTCGTCAATGCAGAAGACATTCTTCTCTATGACAAAATCGTCATCACCGAAGTTGCTTTCGAGAAACTCTCTAACCGATTGAAGGGATAAGCACTATGCGCGATCCATTTGACATCATTAAAAATACACGTGTAACCGAAAAAGGTTCTGCTCTCAATGAAAAGGGGCAGTACGTTTTCGAGGTGGCTCTCTCTGCGACCAAGCAAGAGATCAAGCATGCTGTAAAAAGAATTTATAACAAAAACGTGGTCAGCGTTAATACTATGCGCGTCAAACCCAAAATCAAGCGTGGTCACTTGGGTGGATTTGGTCGTACAGGTATGTCTTCCGCAATGAAAAAAGCGGTTGTTACGTTGAAAACCGGTGAGAAAATCGAACTGATCTAAAGTTATGGGACTCAAAACATTTCGCCCCTTGACTCCATCATTACGCTTTACAGCGCTTTCTGACTTTTCAGAAATCACTAAAGGCAAACCTGAGTGGAGCTTAACAGAACCCAAAAAGAGATCCGGAGGCCGCAACGCCCACGGACGCTGTACCTCACGTCACATTGGTGGCGGGCATAAGCAACGATATCGTTTCATTGATTTCAAACGAAACAAAACCGGCATGAAAGCCGTTGTTGAATCCATTGAATATGATCCAAATCGTACCGCTCACATTGCTCTCCTTAAGTACGAAGATAACGAAAAACGTTATATTATCGCACCGATGGGATTGAAGGTCGGAACAACACTTCAAAGTGGACCGGATGCAGAGCCGATTGTCGGAAATGCCCTCCCTTTGAATAAGATTCCTCTGGGTGTTCAAATTCACAACATCGAACTCACTTCTGGTCGCGGAGCGCAAATCGTTCGCTCGGCTGGTTCTGCTGCCATTTTGATGTCGGTCGATGCTGAATACGCACAGATTCGCTTGCCCTCGGGTGAGATTCGCAGAGTTCATGCTTTGTGTCTCGCAACGATCGGACAAGTCGGAAATCTCGATCACGAAAATATTTCACTTGGAAAAGCGGGCCGTAAACGTTGGCTTGGTGTCCGTCCCACAGTACGTGGTATGGCCATGAATCCAGTCGATCACCCCAATGGTGGTGGTGAAGGTAAGTCAAAAGGTGGTGGCGGACGCCAACATCTCGTCTCTCCTTGGGGACAATTGGCTAAGGGCCTAAAGACCCGTAAAAAACAAAAGCCATCGGATCGCTTCATTGTTGAGCGCCGAAAGAAAAAGAAATAAAGTTTTATGGGACGTAGCTTAAAAAAAGGACCGTTTGTTGATGGCCATCTCTTGGCTAAAATCGACAAGATGAACTCAGCCATTGCAAAGAAACCGATCAAAACTTGGTCGCGCCGTTCTTTAGTGACACCAGACTTCGTGGGACACACGTTTATGGTTCATAATGGAAAAATTTTTAACTCAGTATACGTGACGGAAAACATGGTCGGTCATCGTCTCGGAGAATTCTCTCCGACTCGTACCTTCAAGCGTCACGGTAGTCACACAGAAAAAGTAGCGAAGTAATCGCTATGATTTTCTCAATCCACTGGTGGCAGGGATTGTTAAAGGTCATATTAATCGGTGTAGCTCTTGGAGTTACCCCAGTTGAGGCAGAGTCTTCAGCTGAACGTTCTTTGAAACAGGAGAGTGAAACAGATCGCATCGAGCGGCTGGAAAAACGTCTCAAGGCAACTCAGGAGAGCCTCATGCTCTCCAACTCAGAAGCCCAGATGTGGCGCCAGGCGTACGAAGAGCTTCGTCTCAAAAACGAAGCATTGGGAGTAGATGCCCTCACCGCAGACGAAAAACGGCTTCAAAACCGGGTCGTCCAAGCAGTGAAAGAGGTTTATCAAGCAGAAAAAGCACGCCGCGCTGGAGCGGAACTTTTAGAAAAATGGGTTTATACAACTCAAAGCTTGCTCAAAACCGCACAAGGGCTAGACCCTCAGAAGCGATCTGAATACGAAGCAGTTCATCGATCAACAAGAGAGTATCTTGAAGGAAGAGGAGCTGCACGGTTTACAATAGGGCGTGACCTGAAAGAAGGTCAAATTCTTGATGTGAATAAAGAGCTTGGTTCAGTCATTATGAATCTCGGTCAAACACAAGAAGTCAAAATTGGAATGCCATTTCGAGTCTTTCGAGACAATCTCCTGATTGGTAAGTTAAAAGTTTTACAAGTGCGAGAGCACGTGAGCGTGGCTCTGATAGAGCGCGTAGAAAAAGGAAATGAACTGAAAATAGGCGACCGGATCTCGGTCGCAGCGGACAAATGACTATGGAAGTAAAGTCTATCACAAAGTTTGCGCGTATCTCGGCCTTTAAGGCCAGAGAAGTAACGCGGGAAATCCAAGGGCTCCCCATCGGGATCGCTTTGGATACACTACAATTTTCGCCGAAAAAGGCGGCTCGTCTCGTGCGCAAAACGCTCGTGAGTGCGATCGCCAATGCGGAGAACAATCACGGTCTACGTGCGAACAGTCTCAAAATTAAAGAGGCAGTTATCGGCGAAGGACCAACGATGAAACGTTTTCGACCCAAGGCTCGGGGTTCGGCCGGTTCGATTCGTAAGCGCACTAGCCATATTAAGATTATTTTGCAGGACCAAGCCCCTGCCGAAGATAAAGCGGAGTAAGCGTCATGGGACAAAAAGTAAATCCTATTGTATTTCGTGTTGGTATTAATCGCGCCTGGCGCTCGATTTGGTACGCAAGCAAAAAAGACTATTCGACCTTCGTGGTTGAAGATTTTAAAATTCGTCAATTCATCAAGAAGAAGCTTGAGAGTGCGGCGGTTTCAAAGGTCGTTATTGAGCGTGCTGGAAATCGCGTCCGTGTCAATATTCATACCGCTCGCCCTGGTGTCGTCATCGGCCGTAAGGCTTCTGAACTCGATAAGTTGAAAGAAGAGATCCGTAATGTCATTAAGACAGATCGTGATATTTTGATCGACGTTAAAGAGATCAAAAATCATGAGACCGATGCTCAGCTGGTCGCAGAAAATATTGCACTTCAAATTGAACGACGTATTTCCTATCGCCGCGCAATGAAAAAGTCGATGCAACTTGCAATGGACATGGGTGCCGAAGGGATCCGTATCCGCGCTGCAGGTCGTCTGAATGGAGCCGAAATCGCACGTGTCGAACGTATGATGGAAGGCCGAGTCCCACTCCATACTCTCCGAGCAAATATCGATTACGGCTTTGCCGAAGCGATGACGATTGCCGGAAAAATTGGTGTAAAAGTTTGGGTTTGCCGCAAACCCGAGGCCGCTGTGGAGGCGGTCTCCTAATCACAGAGGTTGGCTATGGCACTAATTCCGAGTCGTGTAAAATATCGTAAAATGCAACGGGGGAGCCGTAAAGGGTTCGCCACTCGCAATAACAAAATTGATTTTGGTTCTTTCGCTCTCCAAACATTGGATCGCGGATGGATTCCAAATACCCAAATCGAAGCCGCTCGTGTTGCGATCAATCGTAATATGAAGCGTAAAGGAAAGCTCTGGATCCGAGTGTTCCCTGATAAATCGATCACAAAACGTCCTCCTGAAACCCGAATGGGTAAAGGAAAAGGAAACCCTGAAATCTGGGTAGCCGTTGTGAAGCCTGGGAATATCTTGTTTGAATTGGATGGACTTCCCGAGTCAACTGCTCGTGAATCCTGCCGTCTCGCTGCTGCAAAGCTCTCCGTGAAGACCCGGTTCATCGCACTCCAAGGGAGACTTCAATAACATGAAAATCGCAGAAATTTCAAATTTAACCGATGTCGAGCTTGCCGCAAAGCGTCAAGAATCACGACAAGAACTTTTTAATCTCCGTCAACAAAAAGTGACTTCTCAATTGGAGAAGCCTTCGCGTATCAAAGACTTGAGAAAAACAGTGGCACGGATTGAAACGATCCTCTCCGCTCGTAAAAATAAGGCAGCAAAATCTGCCTAAAGAGAAGGTAATCGTATGAGTGAAACTGTTCAAGTAGAGAAGCCCGTTGCCGTTAAGCACCGTAAGGAACGTACCGGAATCGTTGTGTCAGATAAAATGACCAAAACGATTGTCGTCGAAGTCACCCGACGCGTTCCGCATCCTCGCTACAAAAAGATTATTAAACGTTCCAGTCGTTTTTATGCTCATGATGAGCAAGGCCAAGCCAAAGAAGGAAATACGGTTCTCATTCGTGAGACTCGCCCTTTAAGCCGCCTCAAACGTTGGGAACTCGTGGAAATCGTCAAAAAATAAGGTGACGTTATGGTACAAATTCGTTCATGGCTCGATGTAGCCGATAATTCAGGTGCGCGACGCGCGACGATGATTGGTGTG
Source organism: Methylacidiphilum caldifontis (assembly GCA_945877805.1). Classification (GTDB taxonomy): domain Bacteria; phylum Verrucomicrobiota; class Verrucomicrobiia; order Methylacidiphilales; family CAMAQI01; genus CAMAQI01. Next base: position 28,507 of record CAMCSM010000022.1, read on the forward strand.
ATTGGGAAAGGAAAATCCCTTCATGCAGGTATTGGTGATGTGATCACCGCCACAATCAAAGAAGCAGCGCATGATGGTACGGTTAAAAAAAGTGAAGTGGTTCGTGCGGTGATCGTTCGAACACGCAATCAAATTAAGCGTAACGACGGTTCTTGCGTTCGTTTTGATAGCAACGCGATTGTCATTATCGACAAAGATAATAACCCTCGTGGTACTCGTATTTTTGGGCCTGTCGCACGTGAATTGCGCGATAAAAATTTCATGAAAATTGTTTCATTGGCACCGGAGGTCATCTAATTATGGCTAAACGTAAAGCTAAAATTGCACCTGGTGCAGTTCATGTCAAAGCCGGCGAAGAAGTGGTCGTACTCTCGGGTACTTACCGCGGTCGCCGTGGAAAAGTTCTTCAAGTGATCCGTAATAAAAATCGCGTGATCGTCGAGGGGATCAACCTCGTGAAGAAATCGGTTCGTAAAAGTCAACAAACGCCTGAAGGTGGTTTTCAAGAAAAGGAAGGCGCACTTCCCTCTTGTAAAGTCATGCTTGCCTCCCGATTTGATGCAAGTAAACGCCGCACTGTAGCGGTCGAGAAGAAGGCCTAAGGAATTATATGGCGACTCAATCTTTTATGCTTAAGCACTACCGGGAAAAAGTAGTTCCATCGATGATGGAATCCCGGAAGTACACGAATCCTCATCAAATGCCGAAGATCACGAAAGTGGTTCTGAATACTTGCGTTGGCTCTAGCCAAGATATTAAAGCGGCCCTTGAAGACGCGGTCCGTGATATCACTTTAATTACTGGTCAAAAACCGGTGAAGACTCTCACCAAGAAAGCGATTTCTAATTTCAAAACTCGTCAAAACCAAGAAATTGGATGCCGGGTGACGCTTCGCGGCCAAATGATGTATGACTTCCTTGGACGTCTGATCAATATGGCGCTTCCTCGTATTCGTGATTTCCGTGGAACTTCTCCTCGTGCCTTTGACGGCCGTGGAAATTACACGCTCGGAGTCAAGGATCACACGATTTTTCCGGAAATTGAACTTGATAAAGTTAAACGTAACCTCGGTATGGACGTGACGATTGTCACGACAGCCCCTACGAATGCGGAAGCCAAAGAGCTTTTGAGTCTCATGGGCGTTCCGTTCTCGGATCAGAAAAAAGGACAATAAGCGTATGGCTACGAAAGCATGGATCGCAAAACAAAAGCGTAAACCGAAATTCTCAGTTCGCGCTTATAACCGATGCAAAATCAGCGGACGTAAACGTTCTTATATCCGTAAATTCGGCGTGAGCCGTATGCAATTCAGAGAGCTCGCCTCCCGTGGTGAACTTCCTGGTGTCACCAAAGCAAGCTGGTAAAAAAGTATGCAAACAGACCCTCTTAGTGATTTTTTAACGACGCTCCGTAATGCGTCTCGCAGTTCTAAAAAAGAATGTGTGATCCCTTATTCACGTCTCAAAAGCGATGTCGCCCATGTCTTGAAAAAAGAAGGCTATATCCTTGAGGTTGAAACGATTAAAACCGTGAAGGCCAAACCTTCTCTTAAGGTCACTCTCCGTTTTACAGGAAAAGCGCCCGCTTTTGCTGACTTAAAACGAATCAGCAAACCTGGACTTCGTCGCTACGTCGACGTTGATTCCATCCCCCGAGTTCTCGGTGGAATGGGTGTTGCGATTCTTTCGACCCCGAAAGGTGTTCTTTCTGGTCACGAAGCGAAAAAGCAAAACGTAGGGGGCGAACTCCTACTTACCGTGTACTAAACATATGTCGAGAATTGGAAATAAACTCATTTCAGTACCTGATAAGGTAAAAGTAAACATCAATGGCTCTACTGTTGTTGTCGAAGGACCTAAAGGGAAATTACAGCATGTGATGCCTTCAGCGATTGCGGCCTCTTTTGAAAATAAGACCGTCATTGTGAAGAACATCGGAACCGAGCGTACCGATAAAGCGTTGCACGGTTTAACCCGTAGTCTCATCAATAATATGGTGGAAGGGGTTAATGCCGGCTTCACAAAAAAACTTGAGATTCATGGCGTCGGTTTTAAATCGAACGTTCAAGGAAAGATCTTGAATCTTTCTCTCGGAAAATCTCACCCCATCAATTACGAGATTCCTGAGGGAATCAAAGTAACGGTGACCGACAACACGCAAATCGCGGTTGAAGGAATCGATAAACAACTCGTCGGAGCTGTTGCTGCCGATATTCGTCGCTACTATCCTCCTGAGCCTTATAAAGGTAAAGGGGTTCGCTATAGTGGAGAGCAAATCCGCCGTAAGGCCGGTAAGACCGCTCAAAGTAAGTAATAGAGGACTATCAATATGTCAAAAATGAATGGTAAGCAAAAGCGCCAGCGGTTGCATGTTCGTCTCCGCAGCAAGGTCTCGGGGTCAACGGTGCGTCCTCGCCTCAGCGTCAATTTCACTGGTCAGCATATCTACGCCCAAATCATCAATGATGAAGTGGGAAAAACTCTCGTGAGTGTCTGTAGTACTGAAAAAACGCTCAAATCGAGCAATATCCGCCCGAATATCACTGGGGCAGAGAAAATTGGTAAGCTCATCGCAGAGCGAGCCAAAGCCAAGAAAATCGAATCCGTCGTGTTTGATCGCGGTGGTTTCCGCTACCATGGCAAAGTAAAAGCCTTGGCGGATGCTGCACGTTCCGGTGGAATTAACTTTTAAGAAAACCTATGGCAGACGATAAAGCAATCCAAGCACCCGCAGTAAATACGACCGCCGCAGCTCCTGCAGCCGCACCCGCTCCTCATTCTGGTTCCCGTGGTCATGACAATCGTGGTGGAGACCGACGTGGCGGCGGTGGTGGCGGCGGCGGTGGAAATCGCCGACGTGGCCCTCGTCAAGACCGTGACGGAGATGGCAAATCTGATCTTTTTGAGAAAGTAGTTTCCGTAAATCGTTGCGCAAAAGTAGTGAAAGGCGGACGTCGTTTCAGCTTTAGCGCTCTTTTAGTTGTTGGCGATCGCAATGGCAAAGTCGGAATCGGCTTTGGTAAAGCGAATGAAGTTTCTGAAGCCGTTCGTAAAGCAACAGAAGCCGCAAAAAAACGGATGGAAAATTTCCCTCGTCGTGAAGGAACGATTCCTCACGAGGCTCTTGGAGTATTTGACGGAGCACGCGTTCTCTTGCGTCCCGCTTCTCCTGGAACTGGATTGATTGCCGGTGGTGTTGTTCGTTCTGTCATTGAGGCCGCTGGCTTACGTGATGTGATGACAAAATCACTTGGATCGAGCACTCCTTCGAACGTAGTCCGTGCGACACTTGACGCTTTGCGCCAACTTCGCTCCCAAGACACCATTTTAAAACTTCGCGGGCGTACAATCCGTGCGAAGGCACCTAAAGTTGATAAAACCGAAAAAGCGGTTTAATCCAATCTAAATTAGAGGATCTCCTATGAGACTGCATGATATCAAACCTCGTCCCGGCGCTACTCATCGTGTTAAACGATTGGGTTGCGGTGAATCTTCAGGCCACGGTAAAACCAGTGGTAAAGGACATAAAGGTCAAAAAGCCCGTTCTGGGGGTAGTATCCGACTTGGATTTGAAGGAGGTCAAATGCCTCTTATCCGTCGTATCCCGAAACGCGGATTCAATAATAAAAATTTCAAAATCTCCTACGCTCCTGTTAATTTGAGTGACTTGAACGCATTTGAAGGGGTCATTGATGAAGTGGCTCTTCGCCAAGTCGGTCTCGTCAACGGACCTTGGAACGGGGTAAAAATTCTCGCAACAGGGGAACTTAAAAAGAAGATCTCTGTAAAATGCAATGCGATCAGCGCAATTGCTCGTGAGAAGATCGAAAAATTAGGTGGCTCAGTCGAATTGATTGCGAAAAAAGCCAACGCAAAAAAGAAATAAGTATTAAGGGCTTTCGCTTCCATGTTCTCCGCTTTCACAAATTGCTTTAAAATTCCTGAGTTGCGCCAACGTATTCTCTTCACGCTCTGTATGATCGTGATTGTACGTATTGGAGCTGCAATTCCTTGTCCCGGAGTGAACTCCGTGGTTTTGGGTGAATTTTTCAAGACGGTTGTCGATAAGCAAGGACAGGCGAGTGTCGTTGGTCTTTTCAATCTCTTTAGTGGAGGAGCGCTCGAAAATTGCGCTCTCTTCTCCTTAGGGATTATGCCTTACATCAGTGCTAGCATCATGATGCAATTGATGACGGCGATCATGCCACAGCTAGGAAAGCTCGCTCGTGAAGAAGGTGGCCGGGTTAAAATCAATCAGTATACACGGTTGATGGCAGTGGCTCTTTGTATCTTCCAAGGATACATGATGGCGGCAAGTTTCGAGAATCCTTCGAAGATCCCGATGCTTCATGGAATTGAAGGAATTATCGCTCAATACGGCGATTTAGTTCCGAATAAAGGGTGGATCTTCCGTTTGACAACAGTCATTAATCTCGCGGCCGGAACGATGTTCCTCATGTGGCTCGGAGATCAAATCACCGAAAAGGGAATTGGAAACGGAATCTCGGTCATTATCACGGTCGGTATTCTTGCCCGTCTTCCTTCTGCTCTCGTTCAACTTCTTCAAACCTTCCATATCGGAAGCGATCAAGGCCCCTCCCCTTTAATTATTCCTTTAATGCTGTTATTTTTGTTCGGGGTGATCGCGGCAACGATTGCGATTACTCAAGCGCAACGTAAGATCCCCGTTCAATATGCCAAGCAGGTTCGTGGCAACCGAATTTTTGGTGGCCAAAGCTCTTTTCTTCCTTTAAAAGTGAATTATTCAGGGGTAATGCCGATTATTTTCGCTCAATCGCTTTTGATTTTCCCCTCAATGATTATCGGGTTTCTTTTCCCGACATCAGTGACCGCAAAGCATATCAGTGATTTGATTGTCAACGGATGGCTTCATTATGTTCTTTATGTTCCGATGATTCTTTTCTTTGCCTACTTCTGGGTAGCGACGCAGTTTAATCCGGTTCAAATTGCCGATGAGCTCAAGAAAAATGGTGGCTTCATTCCCGGAATTCGTCCCGGACAAGGAACTGCTCAATTTCTCGAATTTTCAATGACCCGTTTGACCCTTGCAGGTGCTATTTTCTTAATTGTTTTAGCGATTCTACCGATGTCCGTTCAATCCTGGATGGGAGTTCCTAGTATCACGGCACAGTTCTTCGGGGGAACGAGCTTATTGATTATGGTTGGTGTTGTTTTGGATACCATGCGCCAAATGGAGACATTTTTATTGCAACGTCATTATGATGGATTTTTGAAAAAA
>CAMCSM010000023.1 GCA_945877805.1 Methylacidiphilum caldifontis
CATGATTTTGTGGACTTCCGTTGGTGTTTTACCCCCAACAATCATCATTTCACACAGTTGATTCTTGTAATTCTCATCGTACTTTTTCACTTTCTTCATCCTCGCATTATATCATGCCCCCTTGTCCGTAAAAGTGAGGAAAACCCATCTTGAATTTATTTTTATCAATATCATAGCGTTAATGAGGGGTTACGGGAATTAATTGCAATTTAAGAACATTGACCCCTGCTTCGACAAATTCAAGAACGACTTGATTCGCTGATTCACCTTCTACCTGAATGACTCCCATATCATTCTTCTGAAAATCTTCTAAGCCAGTCGTCTCTTCCATTTCAGCTTCTACCGAGGCCTTCCCAATCTTTAACCGCAACCGGCCTCCGATTGCGGTCCAAGCAAAAACTCGATAGGTATTATTGGGAATCATTAACTTATTCCATTGCACAATGCCCCCCTCTTTAATCCAATTTAAATAGACCAATCCGGTATTTTTTTTGGCACTCTCCTCAACAATAACCGCATCATCTGCAGACAAAAGAATTGCCTTTGTTTCGTTTTTATTTTTCTTAGAAAGATAACTCTTCAGCTCTTCAGTCAATGTCATTCCCTTAAAGGATAGAGTGGCAGGATCTGGATGAAGTAAATAGATTTGATCAATAGTCGTTTTTTGAATCTCAAGACTATCTGTCATCAAAATAGCCTCTTGGTAATCTCTCAATTGATCCGCAAGTGGACTTGAAATATTTAAACTCAAAACCTGTAAATAGGCTTGAAAAGCCGCCAACTTTCCTTTTACAGAATCACTGTTTTTAGCGAGATCCTTTAACTCCTTCTTCTTCGTCAGATCCGGATCAGCGGCAAATGCCTTAATCGCTTCGAATTTTGAAATATCGCTTCCAGTTTTACAGAGCTCTAAAATGGCTTTATTTGCTTCAGCAGTTTTCAACTGAGCGATATTAAAGATATAAATCGCCCCCATTTTTTCATTGTTTTTACTTTCGTTTGATTGACGTAACAGACCCAAAACTTTCTCCTTATCCTTAAGACGTTTTGTCAGATTAAGAATCGCAATTTTATAAGTATCAAATACCGCTTCGTTTTTTAGGAGAGCTCCCATTTTTAAAAACTCCTCAAGGTTTTCATTCAAGGTCAGTTCTCCTAAAGCGACAATTGCCTCTTTTTGAAGAAAATGCTCGTTATCTGCCCCGATTTTAAATAATTCTGGGATTGAAGATCGATCTCCCCGTAATGCAGAAATCTTCAACATCCGTTTTCCGATCTCTTTATCTCCTTTTTTCCAATAAGCACTCATCAGATCATTTGCTTTAAGATCAGGAAGAGATTCAAGCGCTTGATCACAAGAAGTCATCAATTCTGGAATATTTTTGGCAATCTTAGCTAAAGGAGCAACTGCCGTTTGATCTCCTATTCGACCGATCGCTTGCAACATTGACGTTTGAAGTTCTTTCTCAGTTTCAACATTCAGTTGGCTCAATAAAAGGGGCAAAAATTGACTCCGATCCGGTAGGCGAAGCTGTGAGCAAATTCCTAATTTAATGGACGAATCAAACTTTAAAAAGGGCTCCGCTAAAAAACTCAAATCAGGAAAAGCCGTTACTCTTCGTAGTCCAATTTTTTGATTTTGAATGTTTTTTGAATTTAAAAGTGATATCAATAACGACTCAGCTTTTTTGAGGCTCTCCTTCTTTACCTTAGATTGAGTCAAAAGAAGATCAATCTTCCCACTGATCGCGAGTCCCCGAATCTCTTCCGATGACGCATTTTTTAAAACGGCCTCATAACTCTCGATGGCAAGATCGATTTTTCCATTTCGCAATAGATTCGCAGCACATTCAAAAAGAGCTCTCTCTCTCTTTCTTGAGTTCAGGAGAAAGTTCCAACTTCATCAGCGATTGAAGCCCCTCTGGAGTCCCTTGACGTGCCAGAAAAAAAAGAAAGGCTCGGTTCACCACTTGCTCTTTTTTCGTTGTCGATGAATTGACCGGAATCTCTGATCGAAAGAGTCTTAATATCTCATTGACTCTAAATTTTACATCCTCTGAAGTCCCCTCTTTTTTAAGAAGAGCCAGAAGCTTCCTTTCTAGCTCTTGAGATTCCTCTTTTTTTCCATGTCGAAAAACATTCTCAATCGCTAGCCAGCCATCGCATAATTGTCCGAATTTGTACGGAATCACTTTTGCTAATAGTTGATCCACTTTTTGACGACCGTCACTTGTCGTTTCCGCCCCAAGCGAGATATCTAAAAAGAGAAAGAATAGAAATAAGGGAAATATATTTTTCATAAGGAGCTAAAAATTAATCGAATCATCCGATGACATTTAAACAAACCATTCTCCGCGGTACTCTTTAGTCAATAGTCGATCCGCTTGAGGGTCATCAATAAATCTCTCCGTCTCTCCATTCCATTGAACAGTGCTGCGTCCCAATCTCATCGCAATCGTTGCGACATGACCAATTAATGCCGAGCGATGGGCCTGCCGTGCGGGGGCAATCGGCTCCTTTCGACTAAAGCAACAGTCGATAAAATTCTTTGCATGATTGTTACACGGCTCGAGACGGATCTCTTCGGGACCGATAATGGCCCCGGTGATCTCTGGACGACTTGTCTCCATTTTTTCACGACAACAAAAAACAGACCCCTCTTTACCGATAAATTCAATTCCTTGCTTTGCCGTAGAGGAAACCGTCATTTTTACTCCACTTTTAAAAGTACAAACAAAGGAATATTTTTCGGCCGTATTAAAATTGGCTTGAGCTCCAAATTCAGCGATAATCTCATCAAATCGGATGATCTCCTTATCGGGAATATCCATTGCCCACATTGCAATATCAACATGATGCCCTACCCAATCCATCAAAGCTCCGCCCCCCAAATCATAATTCCAACGCCAGTTTGGTGAGGCTAAATCGAGACTATACGGTTGGTAAGGAGCTGGCCCTAAATAAAAATCCCAATCATATCCAGGAGGACATACTTCCTTCTCCGGAGGAAGCGCCGAAGGATTTTTACCCGTGGGGAGACCGATGACGATCGACTCTAATTTCCCAATTCTTCCATTTTGGACTAATTCAACGGCTCGACGAAAAAGCTGACTCGATCGTTGCTGTGACCCCGTCTGAAAGACTCTTCTGTATCGCTGAACCCCCTCGACAACGCGTCTTCCCTCCTCCGCGGTATGCGTGAGCGGCTTCTGTCCATAAATATCCTTTCCTCGACGGAGAGCCTCCATGATGATCGGCGCATGCCAATGATCAGGAGTGCCGATATAAACTGCATCGATATCGGGACGAGCCATTAACTCTCGAAAATCAGGATAAGCCTTACAATCGCTATTCCTATTAAAATCATCGATTTTCTTTTTGGCAACAAGTCGACCTTTATTAAAGTTCGACTCATTGATATCGCAGGACGCCAAGACCTGAACCCGCGGATCATTTAAAAATGAAGACATATCACCAAGCGACATATTCCCAATGCCAATAAATCCCATCGTCAATCGATTCGATGGAGTCGGACGATCGGTCGTTTGAGCCCAGACACCAGAGGGAATCACATTGAGAAATGAATAACCGGCAATTGCCTGTACGGAACTCTTAATAAAATCACGTCTTTGCATATAATCTAGTTTGATTATTTATACTCATAATATGAAGATTAATTGTAATAAAAATAGAATAAAGAGGACGAAAACTTGAATAAATTGGACAAACTGAGAATTTTAATACTATCCCCTCCCCATAGAAGCTGGGGCTCCGTAGACTTCGCAAGTTTTAAAGTCATTTTTAAACCACTCCTCTTGAAAGGCCTGATAGCCTGATAGCTTAAATCCATTTAAAATACAGGGGAGTGCCTCGCGCTGAGACGCATCCTCTTTCGTCCAAGCACTTCCTCCGCCGTCCCGCACTGCGGGACTATGGCGGACAAGTCGGCGAGACAGGGAGACGCTGAGAGGTTTAACTCCCCCCCCATCAGCCCATCAGCCCACGCTTAGTCCGCCGTAGTTTCGACGAAGGTGGATCAGCCCATCAGCCTCTCTTTTGTGGTTTAAATCCTTTGCCTTTTCCTAAACACTAAAAAAGATAAAGCTCTTCAGGCTCAGGAACGCTCTTAGACTCCTGATAATGAATGATCGGTAAAAGAACTCCCCCTTGATCCTCAAAGCTCACGGTCCCTCTCACCTCTACCCAATCCCCCTCTTTAAAGAGCGACGATCCATAGTCACGCATCTCGACCATGACAGGTCGAGCATCGGCCACGCAACACCACATCATCGTCCTCATCAGGGAGAAACCTTTTTTTTGGGCGACTTGACCGATGATCGCCACTCTCTTTCCCTCAATTTTACTTCTCAACTGGGGATCACGAGCGACATAGAAGAGATCGAGTAAATCCAAGAAAATCTCCTCATCCCCAGAATGTTTCTTCCAGTTTGCCTCCAGCGATTGATCTCTCCCCGAGGCATCGACCGCGGCCGATTCAGCATCTCGATTCAAGACTGTTTTCATACTTAATCCCTCAGAAGGAGAGAGCAGAACCGCCCCCAAACCGATCATCCCGAAAGCAAGACTTTCCCAAGAAAGATCGTGGGAACATTTCGTAAGAGAGGGAGAGTCGGCAGAAATGACACTCAAAAAAATAAAGGCCACCCCAGCGCAAATTACCGGAATTTGAAAAGAGGGATGGAGTAATTTTTCAAAATCGGCAACGATCCCCCAGTAGAGACAGGCAACTCCCCACCCCAGCATCAGGAAGTTTTGAAAAAAACGTTGAATCTTAATTCCGATCATCGCGATCTCTTTTTACCAAAAATACCATTTTTCAGTCCGAATCACATAAATCCCTAGTAGCAAATTCGTGATCCCATGAGCGACCATCACATCTCCCAAGGTCCGAGTGCGTAGAAACCAACCTCCAAACAAAAGCCCGACCACCACAGCCAAAGACCATTGAGAGCCATGAACCGAAGCAAAAAAAGCGGTCGTCACCACAAAGGAGATCCAGCGAAAGGTCCCTAAGGCAACCTTTTCAAAATCCTCCTCAATGAGGTAACGCATCATGAAGCCACGCCAAAAAATCTCCTCCATCACCGGAACCACCAGCACCGCTCCCATCAAGCGAAAAGCGATTAACCCCCAAGCCATCGATCCTCCCCCAAAATGATAAGGATTAAATCCACCTGCCCCCTCATGCTTCACCCAATAAGGATCGAGTCCCACCCAAAGTAAAAAACCGAGCACACCGACTAAAACAGAGAACTTCCAGTGGCGAACCTCAAAGCTCGGAAGCCGAGTCAATAGAAGCAGAATCGAAATCGCCACTGAAAAAGTTTTAATCGGATAGACCGCATAAACCGCCAACGGATGAAGCGATTCGAGCATTAAAAAGAAGCTGAATAAAAAAAACGGAAAAACGTAAGGATAAATCGGGGAGGCCTTAATTGTTTGAATCATCGAGTTCACTCCATAAGTCAACCGCTCCCCTTGAATCATTCAAGCCATAAATCGGTCAAAGACCGAAAGCAAGGATATCTCCTCGATGAAAGCATTTTCTAACCGATTCCAATCGCATTGAATTCCGATTTATGAATTTTAAAAATACAGGTTCATTTGTTTTTTTGTTTTCGGGATTAGAATTAGTGCAGATAAGTGGTTTAAAAATGACATTAACCCTTGGTGAATTTTGTATTTAACTTGGCGGTTAATTTCTTCCTTCCCCCCCATCAGCCCCACAGCCCATCAGCCGATTAGCCTCTCTTTCTCCGCGTCGTCCTGTCTCGCCAACTTGTCAGCCATAGTCCCGCAGTGAGGGACGACGGTGGAAGTGCTTGGACGAAGGCGGATGCATAGCCTGCCCTGAGTTTTGTATCGGGGCTGCGGGAGACTCTCCCCTGCCTTTTAAATGAATTTAAGCTATCCAGCGATCCTCCAAGCGTTCCAATACCGTAAGCTCTATCGGATCAGAACAGGCCCCATCAATCCCGCAGGAATCAACGGCCCTTTTAATTTATTTTCTTCGCTGGTCCACGGTTTAAACTGACCAGAGCCAGTAAAGGAGCCTGGAGACTCATTCTGTCCCACTAACCGATTATGCCAAGTATTCACGACTTGAACCTCTAACTCATTCACTCCCGGCTTAAGAAATTCAGCAATATTTAATTGAAAGGGAGGTTTCCATAACCAGCGAAAGGAATGTCCGTTTAAAGTGACTTGAGCAAGATTCTCAACTCCCCCTAAATCAAGGACTCTCGGCTCTTTCCCCAATCCCATAGGAGCCTCAAATGTCGTCCGATAGGTGGCGGTTCCAGAAAAATATTTAACCGCTGCATCGGGATGTGTCGTCCATGAAATCAACGATGCGAAAGGAACTGCCTTTGATTTTCCTGGAAAGGTCACTTGCCAAGGACCTTTAACTAAAATCGACTCGGAAGCCGGTCTCTCTATTTTTTCCTTCGTAACAAGAGTCTTATCTGAAGTTGCCTTCCCACGAAATACAACAAAAAGAGAACCTCGCGGATCCAACTGAAGTGAAAGACGGGTATTCTCAGCACCGATTTGATAGGACTCTACAGGCTCACGTTCACCAGAGTCGGGATGCCAGAGTTCAGGAATTCGACCGATCACGCGAAAAGTGGGATTGAGATTCATCGGGAGATCGGTCTGATTGGAGAGAAAATAAATATCGGCATCTTCAGTGCGACGATGCGTAAAAAGAATCTCTTTAAAGTTGACCCCATCGAGATCTGGCGGTGTTTGTGAGCGTTTTATTAAGAGGCTCTTGAGATCCTCACTCGGAACGATCGCTCCCTTATCCCAAAGCTCAGCAGCCAAACTCTTCACTTTCTGATCGCAGTCCGGATAATTCTTTAAGCTTGGGGAACGCACCGGACGGGGACCGCAAACGGTCAAACCAGCCTTGGCGAATTCACTAATCTTTTTCAACATTTCAGGGGTCATGGTATCCTGTGCCGGTAAAACAAGCATTTTATAACTTGCCCCACTTTCTAAAACTAAGCTTTTATTTTTAACTTTAGCGTAGTTTAAAAGAACCTCCGCATTGATGTAATCAAAATCATAACCATCAGGAAGCGCCGGATTACATAGACCAAAAGCCCTTGGGGCATCCTCCCCAATGAAATAAGCAACATCGGCAACTGACTTTCCCTGCTGCAAGAGTACCGTGCAGCGCCGTAGATAATCGATCCAAGATTTCGAGGCCTCGAACCAAGTATTATGTCGATTAAACTCAGTCCCAAACCAGGCATTCATCCCTGGCAAACGATCCTCCCAAGGCTGATGGATATAGACGTGAAGGACAAATTGATTAATCCCATTACAAAGGGCCCAATCTCCCCGTTTTTTTAAACTCCACGGCGTGCTCCTAAAAGGAGGGCCACCCGTCCACGCCTCAGCGAAGACCTGATTTTTTCCGTAGATATGGGCCGCCGAAGAGGCAGGTCTTAATTCCACTAAACCAAGGTCTCCTGCCTCCCAGAATTCGCCACTAATTTCGTCACATTTTCCGCCATATTGCAGAAACTCACCAGGAAAACCCCAATGTCCATAATTTTCGAGCCACATTTTCAATCCGTTGGCTTTGCAAAAATCGGAAAGCCCCCCCACATAATCTTCAGAGATACGATCGGCAATCAACCGCCTCAAATCCCACAAAAATCGATCGGATTGAAGAGCGCTCCCCACAATCCGACCGGTCATCACGGGCAGAAAGAGCAACGGGTCATAGCCATATCTTTTTTTGAAATCAACTTGCAGTTCATCGGTCCAATTCTGCGCTCCCTGCTCGTAACTATCGGCAATGACATGCTTCCATGACTTGCGATCCTTCTCCGGCATTCGCGCTAATAGTTTTCCCACATAAGAATCAAAATGGACCTTCAGCGCAGAACGACTCATTTTATCGACTTCAGGCCCCGTTGCCTCAACCGGAGCGGGACTGTTTTGGGTTCCCGTAGGTGCTAAACCTGTACGTAAAATGACCCATTCGCCTTCAGGAAGATCCCATGTCAAAACGCCATCGGCATTCATCTTAGAACTCAGATTAACCACCTTCTCAGGATCAATGGCGAAGGCCTTGCTCTCCGCTTCCACCTGAGGAGCCCAACGATAATAATCAAACGGAGGTTGGGGATCTTCAAATAATTTTATGAGTGATTTCTCTGCAAGTGATTCGAGTCGAGGAGCCTCAGACAAGACCAATTCAACGAGATCGCATTCGGAACTAAAGGTAAGACGAAAAAAAGGAGCGGTCGTCGGCGGAAATGAAAAATAGAATGGAGCCAACGGCACCGGACCGACACCGGGACCCATGTTTTTGCGTTCAATCGGAAATTTTTTCACGGTACGATAAAGAACGCCATCCTCGGAGACTTCCAAGAGCGCAGTTCCCGTGATCGGTTTTTTCGGTTGAATCACTAAGCTGCGAGCCTTAAATGGCTTCGGCAAGGCCCAGCTGAAAACTTTTGATGATTGGACTAATTTTGCCCCTTGAGTCATCGCCGTGCTGTTATCCTTTGCAGGAGCGGGGAAGGCGATCACAGCTAAATCTTGTACAGCCCTAGGATCTGGGGGGAGTAAAATATTTAATTTTTGAGGCCCTTTAAATCGCTGTTCGGAGAGAACAATGAAACGCATCGATTGCTGAGGTTTTATCCACGGTCCTCCAGATTGACTCCATCCTGGACAATTAAAGAGTCCAATATCAACACCAATTCGCGTCGCCTCTCGGACGGCATGCTCGATCATCTGCCACCACTCCTCGGATAATGCGCTGACCTTCCCCCCTTCGATCACTCCAATATAAGCCTCTCCAATGCCAACCCGTTTCATCGCCTCTAGATCTTTAGTAATTCCCTCTTTAGAAATATTTCCCTTCATCCAGTACCAATAACATCGAGGTTGCGTCGCCGCGGGAGGATTGAGAAACGCCTCCTCCATGGAATCGCTCGCTCGAAGATCGATACTTAGTGTGAGTACAAAAAAAACTGATAAAAATAGAAACCGAATAGAGGTCAAAAAAGAATAAAAAAAACGTTTGATACCCATCGCCTATCCCTAAAGAAAGAATGAACTCACGTAAAGATAAATTGGATTTATCCCATTTCATGTATTAGAAATCGATTTTCTTGAAGTGCGTTGGTATCGCCTTGTGACGTCATCCCTCACGTGCGCGTAGGCGTCAACCTAAGGATAATAACCAAAACAAATTTTAATCGCCACTATTGGATTTCTTCTTATTTTGAGGACGATCTAAAATCTCTTTCAAAAAACGGGCCGTTGGCGTCTTTTTTTGAACAATGTTTTCAGGGGTCCCCTCCGCAATCAGATAGCCCCCCTTTTCGCCCCCGACAGGCCCAAGCTCGATAACCCAATCGGCCTCGGCAATGACATCCAGATGATGCTCGATGACGACGACGGTGTGACCCAGATCGACTAAACGATGGAAGACTTTTAATAGTTTTTCGACATCCGAGAGATGCAGTCCGATCGTCGGTTCCTCTAAAAGATAGAGATGATGCGGAGTCCCTTGTCGTGTCCGCATCCGAATTTTATCTTGTTGTTGGAGTGATTCAGTAAGCGCTGCCACCATCTTGATCCGCTGCGATTCCCCCCCGGAAAGGGTCGAACTCTTTTGCCCTAAGGTCAAATAGCCCAACCCAATATCGCGCATGAGCTCCAACGGAATCCGAATATCCGATTGTGCTTCAAATAAAACCACCGCCTCATCAACAGAAAGAGCCAATAGATCGGCAATCGATTTCTCTCGATAAAGGATCTCTAATGTTTCGTGATTAAATCGTTTTCCCAAACAGGATTCACACGGCGCATGAAAGGAGGGCATGAACGACATCTCTATTTTAATATCCCCCTGCCCCTGACAGGCCTCACAACGCCCACCCTTGGTATTAAAGGAGAATCGACTCGCGGTATAGCCCCGTTGACGGGCCAGCGGAATCTGAGCATAAAGCGCCCGAAAACGATCCATAATCCCCAGATAAGTCGCTGGGGTAGATCGGGAGGTCTTCCCAATCGGCGATTGATCGACTTCAATAACGGCATCAAAGGGGGGTTTTGTTTTTTGAGTAATTGCCGCACTGACTCTCGGCTTGAGGACTTCATGAATCAAGGTGCTTTTCCCTGCTCCACTGACCCCACAGAGAACCGTTAACACTCGAAGGGGAAGGTCGAGGTTTAAATTCTTGAGATTGTGGGCCCTCGCTTTTGCAATCGAATAACTCCCTTGCGACTCACGACGCTTCCCTTGAAAAGGATGAAGCAGTGGATTTCCGAGGAGATGCCCAGTAATCGACCCCTTTTGGGTGATCAACTCTTTCCATGTTCCATCGGCAATGATCTTTCCGCCATGAATCCCCGCTCCGGGCCCCAGATCAATGATTCGATCTGCAATCTTCATCGTCTCTTCATCATGCTCGACGATGACTAAGGTGTTTCCTTTATCGCGAAGCAGTTGAAGTGATTTGAGTAATCGATCGTTATCCTGAGGATGAAGACCGATCGTCGGTTCATCCAAAACGTAAAGCACTCCTTGAAGATTCGTTCCCAGTTGAGCCGCAAGTCGAATCCGTTGGGACTCTCCCCCTGAAAGTGTTTTTGATCCTCGATTTAAGGTCAGATAACCCAAACCGACTTCTATCAAAAATCCGATTCGTTGTTCAATCTCCGGCAAAATATCTTGAGCGATTGCCGCCTCTCTTCCTTCTAATCGAATCGTTTGAATAAATCGAAAGGCCTCTTCTATTGAGAGCTCTCCTAACTCAGGTAAACTCATCCCTCCTTTGTTTCTTTTTTCTCCGTAAGGAAGACGAACCGCACCAGCAATCGAATTCAAACGCGACCCTTGACACTCCGGACAAAGCGTTGTCTCCTCACCCTTGGATTCCATCCGTTGCTCAATCTCAACCTCGATCTCAAGTGCCGTCTCCCCTTCGGTTTTCATCTCCGCCACTCTTCCGAACCCTTGACAGGTTGGACACCAGCCATGGGGAGAGTTAAAAGAAAAAAGCCGAGGATCGAGCTCCTCAAAAGAGAGCCCACTTTGAGCGCAGGCAAAATGGGTGCTAAAAAGAGTTTCCTGACTTTTAGAGTCGATCACGGAACAGACCCCTTTTCCCAATGTCACCGCTTTTTGAATCCAATCGCGCCTCTTGGCACTCTCAAATTTTTTGGAAAGATTTCCAAGAATCAGATCGATACTGTGCTCTTTAAATCGATCAAGCGCTTTAAACTTTTGCGGTTCTACCCATTTTCCATCCACTCTCAAATAAGGATAGTTATTTTTAACGGCCCAGGCCGCAAGTTCAGTATGGATTCCTTTTCTCCCCTTAATGAGCGGGGCCACCAGAGTCAGCTCCCCTTTTTTTAACATCTGTTCGATTTTTCCAAAGATCTCATCCAGCGACTGTCGTTGTGCCGCCTCACCGGTTTTCGGGTCATGCGGAGTCGCTAATTTTGAATAGAGGAGTCGGAGAAATTGATGAATCTCAGTCACCGTCGAAACGGTACTCTTTCCTCCCCCTTGAGTCAGCCTCTGTTCAATTGCCACTGCAGGAGGAATTCCGGTCACACGATCGACCTCCGGCTTTTCCATCTGTTCGACGAACTGACGAGCAAAGGCATTTAAACTATCCAAATAACGACGCTGTCCTTCAGAAAAAAGAAGATCAAAAGCGAGAGTCGATTTTCCAGATCCACTCAGCCCAGTAAACACCGTGATCTCATTGAGTTGAATATCTAAATCGATATTTTTAAGATTATGATGACGTGCCCCTCGGATCTCAATTTGCTTTGGCGGCGAAGGTGGTTTTTTTGAAAAACTCAACTTCTCTTTTACCGCCGCACCTCCGAGTCCTAATTTCTCTCGTAAAAACCGTCCCGTATGACTTTTCGGATTCTTAGCAATCTGCTCAGGGGTCCCCTCTCCTACAATTCTCCCCCCCTGCTCTCCTCCCTCCGGCCCGAGATCGATCACCCAATCGGCATTTTTAATCAAATCTAAATTATGCTCAATGATGATCACCGAGTCCCCTTGATCCACCATCCGATGAAACAGTTGCACCAAAAGTCGAATATCTTCAAAGTGAAGTCCTGTCGTCGGTTCATCCAATAAAATCACACGACTTCTTCCTGAATGCGCCCCCTCCCGACTGACCTCGACCTGATCGCTCTCCAATTTTAAACCATGTAAATAACTCAAAAGCTTAATCCGCTGTGCCTCCCCTCCTGAAAGCTGACTCAGCGGCTGCCCCAGACGAAGATACTCCAATCCCACTTCTGAAAGAAGTTTCAAACCGGCGAGAATTCGTCCACTCCGTCGCTGATGGGTCGGCTCCATCTGCTCATAACCATCACTAAAAAAGAGAACGGCTTCATGGACGGTCATCGCTAAAACTTGATCGACTGTTTTTCCTTGATACGGAATTTGAAGCACCAGATTTTGAAACCGTTTTCCGCTACAAATCGGACAGATCACATGCACATCAGCCAAAAACTGCATCTCAATCTTTTCGAATCCGGTCCCCGCACACCGCTCGCAACGTCCCAGACTCGAATTAAAAGAAAAATGTGAGGCGGTAAACCCTTCCCGCTTCCCCTCCTCGGTCTCGGCGAATAAGGTTCGAATATCATCGTAGATCCCTAAATAAAGCGCGGGATTCGAACGAGAACTTTTCGTCAGTGGCGATTGATCGACCGTCACAAAACTTTGCACCGCCTCGGTTCCTTTGATCCCTTCAGCATGCCCAAATTTCAACGCCATCTCTAAACGGGGGGCAAGGACATGATGAATCAAAGAACTCTTCCCAGAGCCACTGACCCCCGTAATCACAATCAATCCCTTGAGTGGAATGGAGACATCGATCCCCTTCAAATTATGCTCGCTCGCATTTTCAATAATCAATCGTTGATTTTTCTCTAAATTCCGTCGTTTCTGAGGAACAGAAACCTCTTTTTCTCCTCGTAAATAATGAGCGGTCAATGAGTGCCGATCTTTTAAGAGCTGCAGATATCCTCCGGAAAAGATCACCTCCCCCCCTTGCTCTCCGCGCAGCGGACCCATATCGATTAAATAATCTGCCGAACGCATGATGCTCTCTTCATGTTCCACCACCACCACCGTATTTCCACGATCTCGCAACCGATGAAGAACGGTCACGAGCTGATGAATATCGCGGGGATGGAGTCCAACACTCGGCTCATCCAAAACAAAAAGCGTGTTCACTAAGGAATTCCCCAAACAGGAGGTTAAATTCACCCGCTGAACCTCCCCTCCCGAAAGACCACGAGTCGATCGATCCAACGTCAAATAACCAAGTCCGACCTCTTTCAAATAGCGACACCGCGACAAGATCTCTTTCCGAATCTGTTCCGCTCCCGGGTCCTGCTTCGAAATCGCCAACGATTCGAAAAAGGGAATCGCACAATCCATCGGCAATTGATTTAAGCGAGGGAGCGACCATCGATTCTGCTCCTCAAAAGAATGTTTCACCTGAAAGCTCAAGGTCTCCGGTTGAAACCGTCCGCTCTGACAGGTTTCGCAAGGAAGATAGGTTCGATATTTCGAGAGCAAAACCCGAACATGCATCTTATAAGATTTTGTCTCCAACCATCGGAAGAACCCTTTCACCCCATACCAACGCTTCGTCCACTCCTCATCCTGAAACTCAGGATCTCCCTCAATCACCCATTGACGATGCTCTGCCTTTAATTGCTCAAAGGGGAGATCCAACGGGACCTTCTTTGCCTTTGCAAAACGAATCAGATCTTTTTGACACTCCTCAAAGGAAGGGGTCTGAAACGGCTTGATGGCCCCCGAGGCCAAGGTCAAACGGTGATCCGGAAGCGCCTTATCGTAATCGATCTCAACCACTCGACCAAACCCTTTACATTTTGGACAAGCCCCGACCGGATTATTAAAGGAAAAAAGTGCCGGAGTCGGCTCCTTGTACTCGATCCGATCATCCGGACAATACCAACGATTCGAATAACGAATTTCTCTCTCCTCGCTCAATTCTGTCCCCTCACGAAAAAGAACAACCCCTTTTCCGAACTCCAATCCTCGCTCTACCGACTCCTTAAATCGCACCCGTTCCGTGACCGAGACTCGATCTAAAATAACCCAAACCGATCGCTCTCGCTGTAAACTCTCAGGAATCGGCTCATCAAGTCGTAAGACCTTTTGCAAATGCAAAAGCCGATGAAAACCTTGACTCCGCAACTCATCCAAAACCAGTTCCACCTTCATTGATTCCGGAACAGAGACCGAAAATCCAATGAGCCAAGGCCCATTCCCTCTTTTCTGAATCGCCGCAATAATCTCCACCACTGAATGAGGTCGAATCTCCCGATCACATTTCGGACAAAAAAGAGTTGAGATCTTCGACATCAAAACCTTCAAATGATCGGCAATCTCCGTCATCGTCCCCACAGTACTCCGAGAGGTCTTTACTGAGTTCCTCTGTTGAATCGCAATCGCTGGAGGCAACCCCTCAATCCGATCAACCTCCGGTTTATCCATCCGCTCTAAAAATTGACGGGTATAAGGAGAGAAGGTCTCCACATAGCGGCGCTGTCCCTCCGCATAGAGCGTATCGAAAGCCAGAGTCGATTTTCCAGATCCACTCAACCCCGTGACCACCGTGAGTTGATGGAGGGGAATCGAAACACTCACATTCTTTAAATTGTGATGTCTCGCCCCTTGAACCGCGATACAGGTCGCCAGCTTCGTGCGAATCCGCGAATTCGATTTTGATTTTACATTCATGTGAAAAGATTTTTAAAAGGATGACCTATAAATCGGTCAAAGACCGAAACCAAGGATATCTCCTCAATAAAAACATTCTTTACCCTGTTTTAATCGCATTGAATTCCGATTTATGAATTTTTAAAATACAGTTTCATTTATTTTTTGTTTTCGGGCTTTGACGAAAACATGCGTCCCTCACGAAAACCTCAAAATGTTGACCATTTTACGAAGAATTCAAACAGTGAGGAACTAAGCGACCATCATATAGGCTTCGATCGCACTCGCATCCTTACTGACGGGATCCAAACACTTGCCAATGATCTCATGAGTAAGTCCGATGCGATGTGGAATATGGACTTCAACCGTTTGAATATAATCAGCCCAAGAGGTTCCAGAAAAAATAGCGGTCGCACATTGACTCGAAAGATAAATTAAATCGGCATATCCGGTCTCATCTTCTTCGGGATGATTGTGGTCACGAATCCCTTGATAAATCTCTGGAGGAAGCTCCCATTCCTTCATCAGAAGCCCTGCAACTTTTGCATGATCGGTCCCTAAAACCTCAAATTCAGCCTCTGAGCAGGAAAGCCCTTTTTCGATCATCAACGGCCGTATTAAATCCAATTCAGGGATATCGAGTAAATTTAAAATAATCTTTCCAAAATCATGAAGAAGGGAGGCCGTGAAAGCGGTTTGCAAAGAAAACTTCGAAGACTTCGAATGATAAGCCAAATACCGAGAGGCTAATGCAGTGGCGATCGAGTGCCTCCAAAGGGCATAAGGATCCATCCCATGATAGCATTTTCGACGTTGAAAATATTTTCCAAAACAGATCGCCATCACGATCTCAAGGAGTCGTTGATACCCTAAACGATTCACCGCATCGTCCAATGAGGTAATCGTTTCACTGCCTCGAACGATCGCCGTATTACAGGACTTTAAAACTTGAGCGGTTAAATTCGCATCAAATTGAATAATTTCCAAAACCTCATCATTTGCCTGTCCAGAGGGATCGCGTAAAAGAGAGAGAAGCTTGAATGCAACAGGGGGAGCAGGAGGAAGTAATTCCTTTGCCTTATCTAAAATCTCTTGAGTGCGATCTTGGTTGTTATCAAACACAATTTAATGCCTTTATGGAAAGTACTCTATTTTTAAAAAAACAAATCACAAGCCCAATTACAAATTAGATCGAATTTAAAAAAAAAAGACCCCCGTTCTGAAAAATCAAAACGAGGGTCATTTTAAAGCTTTAATTATAAAGTCTGAAGAAAGCGAACGAGCTGTTCGCGATTTGGACTGACGGCATGACGAACATAAAATCCAGAGGCGGCAACCGCTAACTGCATCGAATGGGAAAGTCCCAATCCAAGCAATCGTCCGATCACAAATCCGGAATTAAAATGATCCCCTGCTCCCGAGGTGATCTTTGGCTTTGCCGTAAAGGGACCGTCAACAAAGGCCTCT
The DNA here is from genome assembly GCA_945877805.1 of Methylacidiphilum caldifontis. GTDB lineage: Bacteria > Verrucomicrobiota > Verrucomicrobiia > Methylacidiphilales > CAMAQI01 > CAMAQI01. The sequence goes on from CAMCSM010000023.1 coordinate 16,259, forward strand.
CCAGTGGCATCTGCCCCTGCTGCATATTTCACGGGATGAATCACCACGGTATGAACATTCAATTTCTCACGAATCGCGGCCGCTAAGGAAGCAGTCCCTTTAGGATTAGCCGGAGTCTTTTTGAGACGTAGTACTTTGGCAACATGGAGACTTTCGCCTTCATTTAAGCCAAGAATAACATCATTCTTTTCTTGAAATTCACCGACAATTTTCAATGCGGCTAAGAGGTCGGCATCCAAACGCTTCGAAGGATCGGATAAGTCAAAAAACATCAATTTACGCTTCTCCGTTTTAGGAGGAACATAATCACTGAGAATCCGTTTCCAGATCGCTGAAAGATGAGGAATCATCGTCCAGTTCACCATTCCGACAAAGTGGGAGGAATCCCAAAGCTTGCGAAATGCCGCTTCGCCGATCCGCTTCTTTAAATTTTCCCAGCTGACATCATGAACACTGTCATACTGACCAAAGGTGAGTTTGCCATCTCCGAATTCAAAAGTTTGATTGAACCCAGGTTCAGCAATCGAAAATACTTTCGCTCTTTTTGCAAATTCTGTGAAAACAGGATGCATCTGGGGATACCCAAGCATTCCAATATAGTTTACAGGAGCTCCTAAGGTACTGAGTGAAAAGGCCATTAACGGTCCATTCCCCCCCAAACGAGTCGCTTGAGAAACAATTTCAAAATTCGCGCTTTTTCCGCCCGTCGCCGCTTGCGCCCGTTGCGCAAAGGATTTCACTTGGGTGAACGGTGTAAATTTAGTCGACGATTGTCGTTGATCGACGACTTGAAAAATTTGATCGACAAATCCATCAAAACCCATCAAACATTGATACTTTAAGAGCTGTGCTCGGGAACCAATTAATCGTTCGGCTGTCTGTCTCGCTAATCTAGAATCACTCATAGTTGGCGGAAGCTAGCAGAGGGATATTAAAATGACAAGCCTTATCCATAAGGTTTGTTTTTACTTATTTTCATTTATTTTATAGTAGGCCCAAAAACATAAGATTTATTTACCTTAAGTTTCCTACTTGATTTTACTTTCAGGATCAGCAATCATCCCCATCCTTCAAAACCTAGCCAGTGTAGCTCAGTGGTAGAGCAGGGGACTCATAAGCCCTTGGTCGGCGGTTCAAATCCGCCCTCTGGCATTTTTTGATTCCCCAATTTTTTAAAATCGTTCTTTGGATCCCCTTTTCCTCGGGACCTTTCTGAGTCTTTGGGGAAGCCATCTCTTTTGGAAATAGGCCTTTCCAAGACTCTCTTATTTTGAGTAAATCACCGGATGGTTCGAGTCAAAATTTGTGGAATTACTAACGAAGCCGATGCTCTTGCGGCGATCTACGCAGGGGCGGATGCCCTTGGCTTCATTCTTTACCCTAAAAGCCCCCGCTATATAAATCCCGATAAAGCGTGGGATTTTGCCTGCGATCTCCCTCCTTATGTTCAACGGATCGGAGTCACTGTCAATCTCGATGCTGAGGATATTTACAATATCGAACAGATCGCCCTTTTTGATGCTTGGCAACTACATGGCGATGAACCCCCAGAGGTCTGTGAGGCCCTCGACCCTCGCTGTCTGATTAAAGCGCTCCATCTTCCTCTCAATAAACATCATGCCGATGTGGAGGAATATCTCGTGAATGCCTTTTTGCTCGATACCCCCTCCAAAGATTTCGGAGGAACAGGAAAGACCTTTGACTGGAATCTCGCTCTCGATTTTAAAAAGAGCTACCCTCTCCCGTTGGTGCTCTCCGGAGGACTCAATCTCGAAAATGCCGAAGAGGCGATTCGAACGGTGCAACCGTACGCGGTCGATATCTCCAGTGGGGTCGAAATCAAACCAGGGAAAAAGGATCACGCCAAAATGAAAGATTTCATTCAACTGTGTAAGAGTGTTAAATACGATTCGAAATAATTTCAAGTTGATCTCCCCTCTCTCCTGCCTCATCCTCTCTTTTATGAATGCGACTTCCTCTGTTCCTGATTCTCGTGGTTACTTCGGTCACTACGGGGGGGTCTATGTCCCAGAGACTCTCTTTGCCCCCCTGCAAGAGCTCACGACGGCCTACGAGGCGACTCAGAAAGATCCAACCTTCAAGCAAGAGCTCGATCAACTCCTTCAAGAATATGTTGGTCGCCCCACTCCCCTTTACTTTGCGGAGGGAATGACTGCCGATTTAGGCGGGGCTAAAATTTATATCAAACGAGAAGATCTTCTCCATACGGGTGCGCACAAAATCAATAACGCCCTCGGTCAAATTCTCCTTGCGAAACGAATGGGGAAAACCCGTATCATCGCCGAAACAGGGGCCGGTCAACATGGCGTGGCAACTGCGACGGTCGCCGCCCGTTTTGGAATGGAATGTGTGATTTATATGGGGGCGGTCGATATGGAGCGCCAAGCCCTCAATGTCTATCGGATGCGATTTCTCGGGGCTAAAGTCGTTCCCGTCACCGCCGGTCAACAAACGTTGAAAGAGGCGGTCAGTGAAGCGATGCGTGATTGGGTCACGAATATTCGCAATACCTACTATATTATCGGCTCCGCGCTCGGATCACATCCCTATCCGATGATCGTCCGTGATTTTCACCGCGTTATCGGAATTGAGGCCCGTCGACAAATCCTCGAACGGGAAAAACGTCTCCCAGATGTTCTCATCGCCTGCGTCGGAGGAGGAAGTAATGCCATCGGATTTTTCCATGCCTTTTTAAATGACGAAAAAGTACGATTGATCGGAGTCGAAGCCGGCGGCGAGGGAATTCAACGAGGGAAACATGCTGCCCGTTTCCAAGGGGGAAAACTCGGCGTTCTTCAAGGAGCAAAGACCTTCGTCCTCCAAGATCCCGATGGTCAGATTGAACTCACCCACTCCGTCTCCGCAGGCCTCGACTACGCTGCCGTTGGACCGGAGCATTCCTATCTTCGTGAAATCGGGCGAGCAGAGTATCCCTACGCTACCGACCAAGAGGCCCTCGAGGCCTTTCAATATCTCAGTCGCAAAGAGGGAATCATCCCTGCCCTCGAATCGGCTCACGCGGTAGCTCACGCAATCAAACTAGCCCCCACCATGAGCAAAGATCAGATTTTAATCATCAACTGTTCCGGCCGCGGAGACAAAGATGTCTCCCAAGCGGCGGAGATGATCTTCAATGATCCTCACACCTCTCGGAAAGCCTGATAGTCTAATAGTCCACGCTTAGTCCGCCGTAGTTTCGACGAAGGTGGATCAGCCCATCAGCCTCTTTTTTGTCGGAATGGCGTGATCCCGCACGTGCGCATAGACGTCAACCTAACACACGAAAGTCAGTTTTTTCACCGCGGGGTAAACGGAGGACAACGGAGGTTATGATTGTTTTTAATTTGGGAAAAAGGCAGCTGTGTTGGTTTTTAAATAAATAGTAAATCGAATTTTCCTCCGTTACCCTCCGTTTACTCTGCGGTGAATCCTGTATTTTTCCTTAGGTTGACGCCGATGCCTCCCTTCGGGACAAAAGAGACCATGAGAAGGAGGCGTTTTTAGGTCCATGAAACGGCTGGCCTCTACTGACTCAGTTTGACAATTGAGTAGGAATCATTACATTAAAAGTATGAATGCAACTCTTTCTGAAAAAGGGCAAGTGACTATTCCAAAAGCGCTTCGCGAAGCGATGGGGATGATCTCCGGGTCGGTTCTCTCTTTTCGTGAAATAGAGGGAAAACTCGTCGTTACGAAAGTTTTGGCGATTGATCCCCTTAAGAAGTGGCGGGGTAAGGGATCAATTCCCAAAGGGGAAAGCGTCGATCTCTATTTAACCCGGATACGGGAAGGAAAAGTCGAGTCGTTGCCGATTTTTTAGTGGGATCCCATGCTCTTTATCACGCTGATCAACTTTTGGCCCGAGATCGTGGATACTATCGAGACTATTTTGAAGGCCTAAAAGTGGTCGCTCCGTAAATCGCTCCCAATCCTTTTTCTACATCAACTCAATTCCAAAACGACGAACGATCAAGGCAAAGCCAATAAAACAGATCACGGTCATCACCACACTGATGAGAAGCGTCAGCCAAAATCCGCAACGCGGAAGCAAATAGGGAAAGGCTAAGAACATCGGCAAGGTCGGGACCACATACCAAAAAGTGTACCAGGCATGATTCGCAATCTTCTCCATCGATTGCTTCTCCAGATAAAGCCATATCAAAGTCAAAACAGTCACCAACGGCAGCGCCGCAATCAATCCCCCCACTTTATCACTTCGCTTGGCTAATTCTGAGATCAGAACCACCATTCCTGCTGTAATCAGATATTTTGTAATCATCCAAATCATCGATTTATCCTCGATCAAAAATTCGAATTTCTCCCGACTTCATCCCCACGGCAAAAGCCTGATCATCCGGCCTCCACGCCATCTGTAAAACAGCCGATTGCAGCGCAAGTTTGCCGACCGGAAAATCTCGTTTTCCAGGCAACCAAAAAGCGACGTTCCCCTCCTCGCCCCCAGTGGCTAGAAGATCTCCACGATGTTGATAGGCTAACGAGAGAATATTCTTTTCATGCCAGGCATATTCCTCAGGAACTCTCCCCTCTGGCCCCGGAGGGGAGCAATCCCAAATCGCAAGATTTCCCCCATTCGGCGTCGCAAGCCATCGACCCTCAGGATGCCAAGCCAATCGCTCAACTTTTCGCATATAGCCCCCCATATGAAAATCAGCTCCGCTTTTGGCGATCCAGATATGAACGGAACCGTCCTGCCCCCCAGCCGCAATCCATTGCCCATCCAAACTCCAGCGATGAAAAATCGCCGGATTCTTCCACTCATAGGTCCTCTCCAATTTCGACTTCATCACACTCCAAACGGAGATCCCCCCATGGGAAGAGACTGAAAATTGTGCGCTCTTGGGACGCCAAGTAAGATCTTCAATTCCAAAGGGATGATCCGGATAGCTGTGAAGAAGAACCCCCTCATCGTCCAAACAAACGATCTTTTTTCCGGCCACCGCAATTAAATATCCCTTTTTCTGCGTCCCTTTCTCGAACTCCCCCCACAATAAATGACTGACCCACCCCCCTTTAAAACGGTATTCATTCAAAGAGCTCCCCGTCGAAAGATCCCAAACCCGTACCGCTCCATCACATCCTCCCGAAGCCAATCGCTTTCCATCCGGCGACCAAGCCAAGGCCTGTGTCCCTAAAAAATGGGCCTCAGGAATGGAAAGGATCGATTTCTGCGTCGAAACCTCTAAAACGATCAACTCCCCAGAAAGTGATCCAACCGCAAGCCGCTCCCCCTCAGGAGACCACGCCATCGCCCCAATCGAATCTCCCGCCGTAAATTTCAGCACCTCATGCAACGGCGACTCTAAACCGGTTAAGCTCATCGATTTCCCCTCACTAAAATTTCGCCACCGATCAACCTCTCCCCCATCCCCCTCATGAACAGGCTGCCAAAAAATAGCTCTCCTCTAAAAATAAAGCCGCAACCGTTCAACGGCTCCCCCTCCCGAGCCTGTTCATTCGGCATAACAACTTTTAAACCCGATGTTCAGTGCTTCACGATCGAGATTCCGACCGATAAAGACGAGTGTGTTCTGGCGCTTTTGCTCTCCCCAAGGGACCTCCGAGTTCGCCTCAAAGGTCATATGAACCCCTTGAAAAACAACCCGATTCGGAGAGCCTTTCACATTCAAAACCCCTTTCATCCGAAAGATATCCGCCCCCTTTTCGCGGAGCAGCTCACTGATCCATGCACTTAATTTCTGTCCATCCATTTCATTCAAACTTTGGATTCCGACCGATTTGACACTCTCATCATGATGGTGATCTTCATGGTCATGGTCATCTCCGTGGTCACAGTCTGGACCATGAACGTGCTCTTTGTCACATTCATGAGCATGGTCATGATCACAATCCGGTCCATGAACATGATCTTTGTCACATTCATGAGTATGTCCGTGATCACACTCTGGTCCATGAACGTGATCTTTATCACACTCATGAGCATGGTCGTGAGAGTGATCGTGATCATGAGTCTCAGTCCCGCCTAAAGTCTTTGAGGCCGCCTTTAAAAAATCCGGCTCATGTTCGAGAATACGCTCCAGATCAAATCCCCCGAGTCCCATCACTTTATCCATCTCGATCTTCGAGCGTTCGGTGCGGTAAACTTTTGCGAGACGATTCATTGTGCGGATTCGCTTCTCTAACGCCTCAAGCTCTTTTGCCGGAACCAAATCGGTTTTATTCAGAAGAATCACATCCGCAAAAGCGACCTGTTCCTTCACCTCAGGAGCCTCCTCCCAATGAAGTAAAATATGCTTCGCATCGACGACCGTCACAACGCCATCTAAGGAGAAATTGTCTTTCAAATCTTCATCCATGAAAAAGGTTTGAGTCACAGGACCAGGATCGGCAAGGCCGGTCGTTTCGATGAGAATATGATCAAAACGATCCCGTCGTTTCAAAAGATTTCCGAGAATCCGAATCAGATCCCCACGGACAGTACAGCAAAGACATCCGTTATTCATCTCGAAAATCTCTTCATCCGATTGGATGACGAGTTGATGATCGATCCCAATTTCACCAAATTCATTTTCGATGACGGCAATCCGTTTGCCATGCTTTTCCGTTAAGATGCGATTTAAAAGGGTCGTTTTTCCGGACCCCAAAAAGCCGGTGAGAACCGTGACAGGAATTTTTTGACTCATAGGAAGGAAAACTAACTCAGAAAATCTTTTCGACAATCAAAAGTTAAACCCTCACTTTCATTTTATCCCATTTCTTGCATTAGAACTGGAGGGGCAGTGGCCCACTGCCTTCCCCGTCCGATGAGGCACAGAGCCTGTGCCCCTCCATTTTTTATCACCAATTTGGTGATATCGTTTACGAGGTATATCCATTCCCAATGCAAGAAATGGAATTAAACGCTATATTAGAAAACAGTCTTAACCTCCGTTATCCTCCGTTTACCCTGTGGTGAATCCGGTATTTTTCCTTAAGTTGACGCTCCTGCGACAGGGTAGGACCCCGATCTTTTTCTCTTCCTTTAACCCAAACGATGTTCCATCGGTCGTTGCTGAAGGGCGGTTAAGGGTGGGAAGTCTAAATTCGTCTCCTCATCGTGAAGATCCAGCTCCTTACGAGCGATCTTTTGCAGCTCTCGCCAGCGATCCCATTCAAGATCCTCCCCCATCGCAATCTGCCTCAAAAGACTCTTCCACTCTAACCAAAGACGATCGACATCTCCCCGATTCGCATTCTCCGGTAACATCTGCGGTGTCACCGATTTTCCTTGGCGTAAGGTATGAATGATATCGCGCGCGCCATAGCCGTAATTCACCGGCATCCCATCCAACAAAAATCCCTCCCAACTATTATCCCGATAGGCCTGCTGACAAGCCGTTGCCAATCGTCCGGTCCATCGCGGCTCATAGCCACAAAAACGTTCCCCCGCAGCGAGATTTCCGAGATCGTTCACCAGATCCTCCATCCCATAACGCTCATCCTCTAAGGCGGCGACGACCCCTAACCCTTCGGTGCTTAAAAACTGACTCATCGCAATTCCACGTCGGGTTAACAGAAGCGATTGATCGAGTAATCCCAATCGCATCCACATCCAGGCCATCGTCGGCTGAGGAGATAAACGATAACATTCATGACGATGGGGACACCCTTTACAACCCTGAAATCGCTTCGTTTTACGACGAACTAATCGTGCCCGAGCGGTATCGGTCAACAACCCACACGGCAACGGACGTTCCAGTTTCTGCGTCGCTTCACACCCCAACCGAATCGGCTCCTCTGAAAAAAGACCGCGATGATACTTCTCAAAGATCTCCATCGTTTGCTCGGTCCCTGCAGGGGATCGATGAATCTTCCGTAAAATCGGACTCCAAGGAAGGGATCGACTACGAACCAAATTCCCCGGACTTCCATGACAAAGTCGAGCCGACTCCCGAGAGACCAGCACATACCCCACATCATCGAGTCCCCGTCGTCCCGCACGCCCGAACATCTGCAAAAGTTCCGCCGGAGTAAGCTCCACGGGAATCCCTCGAATCGCATACTGGGTACTGGTCACTAACACCGATCGAAGCGAGAAATTGATCCCGGCACTTAATCCCAAAGTCGCCACAACCACTCGCAACTGTCCCGCTTTCGCCAGCGGCTCAATCAATCCCGCCCGTTGCGCATAGGTCAATCCACTATGATGATAGGCCACACGATTTCTTAATAGCGGAAGCAAGTCCGGGCCAGCAAGCTCGATCTGTTCCTTTGTCAACTCCAACGGTTGATCGCACGGAATCGTCGCCGCCTGACGAGCAAGCTTCATCGCATCCCGTCGATGCGGAGCAAAGGCGAGGACAGGACTCAACTGATCCTGAATCGCAGCCGCTAATCGGCGAATCCAAAAGCCGGTGATCGAATCAGGGATCGATCGCGACAACCGATCAACCTCCATCTCCTCTAACGGAACAGGCCGAACCTCGGTTTTCACGATCTCCACCGTCCGGCCTTGGCGTTGAAGCCATTTCTGAACCGCTTGCGGATTGGCGACACTTCCGCTCAATAACAAAAGCTGCGTCGTCAACGGAAGCCCCAAAATCACGCCCTCATAATGGTGCCCGCGCGAGGAATCCCCCAACATCTGATATTCATCAATGACAAAAATAGCGGCATTTTTCTGTGCCTGTTGCGCCTCTAAAGTCGCCACAACCACAGGGGCCTCAGGATCGACCACGAGATCCCCCGTAGTCACCCCCACTTTCCATCCTAACTTCTTCCACTCCGCATACTTATCGTTGGCAAGAGCACGCGTGGGAACCGTATAAATCGCCTGTCGAGAGAGATTCGATTGCCGAAAAAACTGCTCAAAAACATAAGTCTTTCCGGCTCCCGTCGGCGCCTGAACGATCACATCCTTTCCCTCCTTCAAAAACTGAATCGCCTGCCTCTGCCATTCATCCGGTAAACGAAGTGTCTGAAGCGCATCAAATGAGGAGGACATAGAATACGTTAGCAGAGTTCACGGAGTAAAACACCAAAAAAAAAGCGATTTAAACCGCTTATCCCCCTGTCCGTCCACTAACGGATCGCTCCTCTTGAAAGGCCGGATAGCCCATCAGCCCATCAGCCCATCAGCCCATCAGCCCATTAGCCCATCAGCCCATCAGCCGAATAGCTGGATAGCTGAATAGCTTAAATCCATTTAACCTGGAAAAGGCAGTTGGAACCATGCGAACCCCGATACAAAACTCGGGGCAGGCGACGCAGCCCCGACAAAGAGTACGGGGCTGTTCCTGATGGGTGTGGGGTAATTACCCCATAGGATACGGGGAGGAGGAAGGGTAGCTTTCAGTAGAAAGGAACGGATGCTGTGCATACCTCAAGATGAATTTAAAAAACCGATTATCGACTCTGCTGCAACGTTTATCCCATAGAATGCTTATCGGATTGGTCTCCGTTATTCTTGCCTTAATCGTTTGTCGGCTAATGCTTCCTTCCGTATTGCTTTGGTATGTTAATCGTACGCTCGATCAAATTCCAAGCTACAGTGCTCAGGCAGAGGCGGTTGACGTTGCTCTGTGGCGTGGGGCTTATACAATTAAAGGGTTGCATCTATTTAAAAAAGGCAAGGACCACGCTCCTTTTCTTGATATCCAAGCCGCTATTTTTTCTGTGCAGTGGAAGGCGCTTTTGGAGGCGAAGGTTGTCGCTGAAGTTGAACTAAAATCGCCACAAATGAATATTGAGCGAAAAGGGAGCGATTATAACACTCCGGAGAGTGGGGAGGGATGGGAGGTTCAAGCTCAAAAACTATTTCCGTTTGAAATCAATCGTCTCTCCGTTGAAGAAGGGACCGTGGTTTATCTTGAGCCTGATGCGCATCCGCCAATTGATCTCCGTTTTACGGGAGTTCAAGCAGAAATCAAAGGACTGACGAGCAGGCCGAAACTGAATAATCCTTTGCCGACGAATTTTAAAATTCAAGCTCATGTTTTTAAAAAAGGAAAATTGAATTTTGAAGGTTCGGTGAGTATTTTCACGAACCAGCCGAAGGACCGATTTGCGACAGTTATTCCGATCTCTGGTACAATAGAAAGTCCGGACTCGGCCTATTTTGTGGCGATAACGAATATCCTCAAAAACGCCTTTTTTAAAGCATTTGAACCGGGATTCGAAAAAAGGGAGAAGTAAACTTCCTAAAAGCAACTGTCCCCATTTTATGCTGAAGGAAAAAAATCAGGCTCTCGGATGAGCTTGATCGTAGACCTGACGCATCCGCTCCGTCGAAACCGCGGTATAAATCTGGGTGGTCGTGATTTGCGAATGCCCCAACAACTCCTGAACAGCTCTCAAATCGGCGCCATGATTTAATAAATGAGTCGCAAAACTATGACGGATCTTATGCGGACTCAAACCGGCGGGAAGTCCCGCCCACCTTAAATACTCTTTCAAAAGCAACTGAATCGATCTTGGGGTCAGCCCCTTGCCTCCCTCCCCGACCCAAAGAAATTCAGAGGCCGGAGCCGGTTCTCCCAGATAGGTTTGAATCGCCAAGAGACAAGGCCCCCCTAAAACGGCGATCCGCGTTTTTGATCCTTTGCCCACAACTCGAATTGATCCTGACTCAAAATCAAGATCGCTCTTCTTCAAACGACAAAGCTCCTGCAATCGAATCCCTGTGCTATACAAAACCTCCAGCCAAGCGAGATCCCTCAACATCTGCCAACGATTCCACGGTCTCCCCGCTTTAGCCTTTCCCCCTCTCCCCTCCCATTTCTTTTGCGGAGCCCCCAAGAGCTCTAAGACCTGCACCTCCGTCATAAAAACCGGCAGCTTTCGGGGAAGCTTCGGAAGCGTGACTCCCTTCACGGGATTCTCACTGAAGATTCGATTTTTAATCCCATATTGATACAGAGAACGAAGCGCCGCAAAACGGAGTCGAATACTCGGGGGCGAAATCTTTTTCTCCATCGTGACAAAGTAGAGATAGGATTTAAAATCCTGTTTCTTCAGATCAACCCAACTCCCCGCCCGAGACCAATCGAGAAACTCCCGATAAACCTGGGCATAATTCCTTCGCGTCAAATCGGAGCGACCACGAATTCGAGTCGACTCCAAAAAGCGTTCCGCAAATTTCATTGCTTCCGTCAAATCCATTTCAAGAGCATAAATCGGTTAATGACCGAAACCAAGGATTTATCTTTCATGTAAATATTTCTACTCCCATTCACATCGCATTGAATTCCGATCCGTCAGCTGACGGATGGAGTTTATGAATTTTAAACCCTCTGCGTTCTCTGCGTCTCTGCGCGAGACAATCCCCATAAACCGGACGAGCCGGAACCAAGGTTCATTTATTGAACGAATTATTTTTAGATCGAATCAACTCATTCCGACTCCGGTTTATGAAATTTGCTTCGCAGAAAACAAAAATTCAGGTTTTTTTGTTTCGGGCTTTGCCGAAACTTGCAGTCCCTCACAAAACCCATTGGTGCGGTAGCGCCAAATTGTACAAAAAGCGGAGCCACTCTCGTTTGGCACGAGGGTAGAAGGGGTGCAACCAAAATCAGGGGTGGAGGGGGATTTTGTAATTCCGAAAAATGTTGACCATTTTGCGAAGGATTTTAAGAGTGAGGGACTAAAGCTTCGGAACGGCCGCCAGCAACTTTTTCGTGTACTCCTGCTTCGGATCGAGATAGATCTGCTCAGGGGGTCCCTGCTCGACGATCTCTCCTTGATTCATCACGAGAACATAGTCACTCATATGCTCAACCACCGCAAGATCGTGAGCGATAAAAAGATAGGTCAGCCCCAAGGAATCTTGCAAATCTTGCAATAAATTCACAATCTGCGCCTGTACGGAGACATCTAAGGCACTCACCGGCTCATCACAGATGATGAACTCCGGCTCCACCGCTAATGCACGGGCAATTCCAATCCGTTGCCGTTGACCGCCACTAAATTCGTGCGGATATCGATTCAGGTGGTCCCCTTGAAGTCCTACCTGTTTCAAAAGCTGAACCACTCTCTCCTGGCGATCGCTCACGGTCATCTTCGGAAAATGAATCTCAAGGGCCTCTCCAATGATTGAAAAAACGGTGAGACGGGGATTTAAGGAGTTGAACGGATCTTGAAAAATCATCTGAATTTTTTTTCGATAATTAAAAAATTCGGCAGAAGAAAGGGCTAAAAGATCGATCCCCTCATAAAAAGCCTTTCCTCCCGTCGCCTGAGTCAGCTGAATCAACGATCGGCCTAAAGTCGACTTCCCACTGCCGCTCTCTCCGACGAGACCGACGGTGCTTCCTTGAAAGATTTTAAAATTTACTTTTTTGACCGCATAAAAACGTTCGATTTCGCGACGCAGAAGTCCTCCGTAAACGGGATAGCTGACCTCGAGCTCTTTGACCTCTAAAAGCAATTTACTCATCGACACTCCTTCTCCAAATTGACCTGATCGATCGTGACAAGACGGCTTTGCTGATGTCCGATTCGAGGAACACATTGCAATAAGGCTTTCGTATAGGGATGAATCGGAGCTGATAAAATCGAGGCGCTGCTTCCGGATTCAACGATTTTCCCTCGATACATCACCGCGACCGAGTCAGCAAACCCGTTGACGATTCCAAAGTTATGCGTAATCAACAAGATCGACATTTTAAATTTCTCTCGCATCTCACGAAGCAGATCCAAAATCTGGGCTTGAATCGTCACATCCAAGGCCGTTGTCGGTTCATCGGCGATCAGGAGTTTGGGATGACAGGAAAGAGCCATCGCAATCATCGCTCGTTGTTGCATCCCGCCACTAAATTCATGGGGATAGGCTCGAGCTCGCTTCTCCGGATCTGAAATCCCGACCGCCCCTAAAAAGGAGGCGACCTCTTTAGGAATATCGTTCACCTCAGGACGATGAAGGCGGATCATCTCTGCGATCTGATCTCCAATCCTCATGACCGGATTTAAAGAGGCTGAGGGCTCCTGAAAAACATAAGCAATTTTCTTTCCTCGGATTTTACGCAGTTCGGTCTGAGAGGCATTTAAAACCTGAATCCCCTCCAATGAAATCTTTCCGCTGACATACTTCGCCGGGGGCTGAGGCAGAAGCTTCGCGAGGGCTAATGCCGTCACGCTTTTTCCACTCCCGCTCTCTCCGACGACCGCAAGGGTCTCGCCATCACGAATACTAAAGGAGATATGGTCGACCGCTCGAAAGGTCGTCCCATCCTCACGATCAAAATCAATCGTTAAATCCTCTACTTTTAAAAGTGAATTCATGATGTCGGCTTTCCAGTCATACGAAACTGTGGATCGACCAAGTCCCGTAATATATCTCCAAGGATGTTAAAAAGAATCACAACGATAAAAATGGCAAGACCTGGAGTTAATAGCCACCAAAAATTTAACATAAATACCTTCATATCCTGAGCTTGACTCAACATCAATCCCCATGAGGCTTGCGGCTCTTGAATTCCAATGCCAAGAAAGCTCAAGGCCGCCTCTCCTAAAATAAAACCGGGGATCCCCATCGTTCCGGCAACGATCGCGTAACTCAGCATATTGGGAAAAAAATGGATTCGAATAATCTTCCAGGTCGATTGCCCTAGCCCTTGGGAGGCGAGCACAAAGGCCCGCTCTCTTAATGAAAGCGCTAACCCACGGAAAACTCGGGCATACGAAGACCAGCCGATTAAACTCATCAAGCAAACGATGAGGAGAAACATCTGATCCGAAGGAAAACGGCTCCCTAATGCGGAGCGAAGGGCTAACAGCAAGTAGAGTCCAGGAATCACCATGAGCATCTCACAAATTCTCATCAGCAGATGATCGACCTTGCCCCCCCAATACCCAGCAAAAGAACCGATCCAGTAACCGGGGATCATCGACAACGTCACCCCTAAGACTCCAATCCAAAGGGAGACCCGAGAGCCATAAAGCAATCTTGAAAAGACATCTCGCCCAACACTATCACTCCCTAAAATATAAATACGTTCCTCAGGAGGAACGGTAAAAAGCCGTCTCTCCACAGGGATCCCTAAAAAAGTTCGCCCCGATAGTTTTTTTTCGAACCACCGAATCGGAATCCCCTCTCCCTCGATCGGCACATACTGAGCAGAAGATCGATCGACTAATTGATAGCGCTGAAGATGCAAATTCCAATCCTTCCAAATGAGTCGCGTCGGAGGGTGATACGTACGCTTCAGATCCTGATCGGTGACCTCATAGGGAGCCAGCCAAGGGGCGAGGAGTGCGACTCCATAAAAGAAACTCAGCAGGAGAAGAGCAAAAAAACCTCTTTTTTGACCAAGAACCTTACGAAGAATTGAGAAAAGATCAGACATTCTTTTCCTGTAAAAATAAATCGTTTAGAGAACCTCTCATGAAAAATTAAGATTTATTCGGAGATAAAATCTCTTTGACCTTTTCAATCAAGAGCTCCACGCGAAACGGCTTAGGAATGAAACCATCGGGAGAGACTTCGTGAAATCGTCTCGACAGATCCCGCTCGCTAAATCCACTGGTAAATAATACTTTTATCTTCGGATAAAGTTTTCGAATTTCATAAAGCACCTCAATTCCATCCATTCGAGGCATCGTCATATCGAGAAGTACAAATTGATAATCGGAGTTTTTTTGTAAAAGTTCAAGAGCTTCGATCCCATCTTGAGCTTGATCAACCCTAAACCCGATCGACTCTAAAATTTTAACCGCCACCTTTCGAATCGTCACCTCATCATCAATGACCAAAGCCCTCCCTGTAAAGACACTCGGCGAGGAGGCTAAATCGAGTGGCAATTCCCCCTCAACAACCTGATTTGTGATCGGAAAATAGAGACGAAATGAAGTTCCATTGCCCAAAGAGCTTTTAACAGTGACCCCCCCATGATGCCCCCTTGAGATTCCCAGAACCACCGGAAGCCCAAGACCCCGTCCCGCAAACTTAGAACTAAAGAAAGGCTCGAAGATCCGTGAGAAGTTTTTGGGGTCGATCCCCGCTCCATTATCGGCGACCTCTAAGTAGACATAACGTCCTTCTTTAAGGGACAAGGGAGTAAAAAGAGATTTAAAATCGATCTCATGGAAATCGACTAATCCGGTAGAAATCTTAATAAATCCCTCTCCGGCAATTGATTCAGAAGCATTCGCCGTTAAATTTAAAATCGCCTGACGAATTTGAAGAGCATCCCCTGAAATTAAGGGAAGATGCGAGACTAAACGAAAGTGAAGCTCAACCTTTTTATGAATCGATATAGCGAGAAGCCGACCGGTATCCTCCACGACACGAGTCAGGTTCAATGTTTGAATCTCAAATCGTCCTTTTCCGGAATAATCAAGCATTTGACGACAGACATCGGCCGCCCGAAGTGCCGAGTTTTCAATGCTCGATAAATAGTCTTGAACTTGAGAGTCCACAGGCAATTCCTGACGAGCCAGACTCGCATTCCCTAAAATTGCGGTGAGAATATTATTAAAATCGTGCGCGATCCCCCCTGCCAAAATCCCGAGACTTTCAAGTCGTTGTATCTCTTGAATCCGTCTTTCCGATTTTTGAAGTTCCTCTCGAATCGATTGACGTTGCACGGAAAACTCAATCGCTCTCCATAACCCACGACCATCGATTTTTCCTTTGACCAAATAGTCTTGAGCCCCGTTTTTCAAAGCCATCCCTGCGAGCTCCTCTTCCGCAGAACTCGTTAAAATAATAATTGGGAGCGAGGGATAAGCATCTCGAAATCGCTTTACCTTTTCAACCCCATGATCATCCGGAAGCCCGAGATCAAGCAATAAGAGATCAGGAGCCTCCTCTTCAATCGCATTCCACCCTTCCTCCAAACTTTCGAAAACATCCAACTCGAATTGATTGCCTCGAATATCAGATAGCATCTCTCGAACAATAAGAGCGACATCAGGATCATCATCAATCAGGAAAATATTCATGCCAGTTACGAATCACGTTAAATCTCTCCGCTCCCACGTCAAAACATTCCTTGCTGACTACCGGGTGCAGCAGGGATTCAACCAAAACAAAGTTTTGTATGGGGCACAACTCAGGTCTTTAAAAACAAAAAAATCGCCGAAATTGCGGAGGAGGTCGGCTTTCAAACTCCCTACTCGTTTTCAAACTCTTTTAAGCGAGTCACCGGCCAAAGCCCGCAATCCTTCAAGCTCACTTGTGAATAAGAGCTGCTTGAATTGCTGAGAATTACTTGAACTATTTTCAAATACTATCTAAGAACGACAGCTCTAAAACATGAACAGAAATTATCGAGATTTATTTAGGCACCTCGACGTTTTGCATGGGTGAATAATGTACGAAATTCATCCATTGTGCAAACAAAACCCTTCGGCATGCGCCTTTTTGCGGGTTTTGTTCTTCAATGGATAAATTTCTTGGGTGTTGGGAGTTTAGCATCCAA
>CAMCSM010000024.1 GCA_945877805.1 Methylacidiphilum caldifontis
AGTTGCACCTTGATTTCTGACTTTTCCTTTTCATTCATTTTGAGTTGAGCTGGAGTCAATCGGAAGGCAGCAAAAGCGACTTGTCGGAGCTCTTCGGTCATCAGGGCCGGATCGCTTTGGCGGGACTCATATTCTTTTTGAATCTCTTCAGCGGTGACGCTGATCCCTGTGGAATTCATCGGGAGGCGGACAAAGGAAAGTTTTACGGAACCCATCATGCGATTGAAAAGAGTGAGGGATTCTTGAGGAGAAACTTTGATTGAACCAATCAAGCAAAGTCGGAACTGATCTACGATCAGTTGCTCTCGGACAATTTGTTCAAATCGGCTGGAACTAATTCCTTGGCTTCCTAGAAATCCACGGAGGAACTGTTGGTAATACTCCGCTTGGTATTTTCCCTCTTTTTGAAAGAAAGGAAGTTTCTTAATAAAATCGATCACCTCTTGATCACTGACCTGAACCCCGGTTTTATTCGCTTCCGCTAAGAGGGCCAGATGCAGCCAGGTCATCCGCATCAGTTGATTGCGACTATTTTCGTTGTCGGGCGATTGACCGCCGCTCTCGATTTGGAACCAAAGCGAGACCCCTTGAAAGGCGACTTTAAAGTCTTCGTAGGAATATTTTTTACCATCGATCTTACCGGCCTTGGCGGGACTCATGACATCAAGGGCACTGATATTAAAGAAAAGAGCAAAGGAGAAAAAGAGAAGGGTAAAGAATAGAATCATCATCCACTTCGACTGTTCACGTAAAAAGGTAAGCATAAGGGGTAGATTTCTGCCGTGCAAAGGGATATCAGGCAAGAGAAAACTTGGTTATTTATTTTTGATCTGAAAAATAGACTGAAGTCAAAAACCACACGAAGAGAGTTCCGACGAAGTAACTAAAAAGGGAGGCGATGGCATCAAACTCTCTGACGAGGGCCTTTCCGAAAAGAAGTTGAACGAAAATAAACAGACTCAAAACGAGGGAGGCCTGGAGAAAAAAGAGACTCTTTCGCTTGAACCACTCTCCCTTTAAAAGCGAAGTGAGGGCGAGAGCGGCAGCCACGGTCTCTAAGATTGCAATGGAATAAAAGGAAATGGTGAGGCCAGGAAAAGTGGAGAGGAAGGTCGGGGAGAAAGTGGAGGAAAACCATGGAGGAACTCCGCCAGCGAGAAGCTTTCCGACTCCAGGGAGCCCCCATAAAATCACGTAAAGAACGGTAATGGCTAAACAGGTCGCTGAGGTAAAGAGGTTTTTCGTCATAGAGTGGAACCGTAATTGAAAAGTGATATTTGTCAAATCGAGTAAAAACTTGCATGGGCCGATTATTTCTTTGCTTTGATTTGCTTAATTACCGAGAGGCTTTACCCTTCGAGCATGAAGCGAATCGTGCAACCGGAGATATTAGATTCGCTTCCCTTCAATCATCCTGATGCATTGCTGAATCGAGGTGATCTACGAACGATTCATTCCTGTTTTCGCACTTTCTCTTGGTTTTCTAAAACCTTAGCCACCCATTTAAAGCCCTTTAATTTCACTCCGGCGATTTTGGAAATCGGTGCTGGGGAGGGGGATCTGATTCGATTTTTGGAAAAGAAGGGGAATAAGGTTGATGGGTTAGACTTAGCCCCTGCCCCTTGCGGACGGTCGGAGGGATCTCAGTGGTTCCAATCCAATATTTTCGCTTTTCCAGATTGGAACGATTATCCCGTCATCATGTCTAATTTGATTCTTCACCAGTTTCAAGAGGCAGAGCTAAATACCCTCGGCGAACGAATTCAGCAATCGCGGCTCTGTATCTTTAATGAGCCGTTGCGAACACGGTTTCATCAAGTGACCTACCGCGGATTCGCTCGTCTCATGAGAATGAATCATGTGAGTCGTCATGATGGAGAGGTGAGCATTCAAGCCGGATTTTACGGGGAGGAACTTCCAGAGTTATTGGGGCTTAAAAATTCCGATTGGAATTGGAAAATTGAGTCAACGATCACCGGCTTTTATCGCTGTGTCGGAGTGAGAAAATGAAACCGCCTTTGCCGATTGAGATCCACGGGGCCGGTCTTGCGGGAATGGGATTAGCACTCTTACTGACTCGGCGAGGGATCCCCGTTCGGGTGATCGATCGATCGACGGGGCCTCAACATCGGGTTTGCGGCGAGTTTATGAGGGGATTGAGCCCAGAAATGATCGATCGCTTTGAGTTGAGCTCCTTTCTTCAGGAGGCAGCCCAAAATCGAAAGGTCGAGTGGTTTTTTCAGGATCGATCACTGGTTCGTTTTGAGTTGCCCCAGCCGGTTTATTCCGTCGGACGACCCCAGTTAGAAGGCCATTTACTGAGGCTTTGTCAGCAATCGGGGGTCGAATTTCTTTTTCGTGAAAAAAGGGAGTTAAAAACAGAGGGAGCGGTGATTGCGACGGGACGTCAAAAGTCCTCCAATTCCGATTGGTTTGGCTTTAAGATTCATCTTCGCAATATCTTCTTGTCGAGTGATTTGGAGATGCACCTTTCTCCTCACGGCTACGTCGGATTGAGTCGAGTTGAAAAGGAGTGGACCAATGTAAGTGGAATTTTTAAAGCGAATTCCATCCCCCTTGGAGAATCGAATTCTTTGAGTCGTCCTCTTCATCGAATGCAACGGGTTTTAAATCGTATGGGATTTTCTTCGTTATCCGCCCGTTTGGAGAGGGGAGAGGAGGAGGAGGAGAGTTTAAAGTCGACTTCGGGAATTGTTTTTGGTCTGCAAAAAAATAAACCGAATGAATGCGCGATCGGCGATGCCTTTGCCTTTATCCCCCCCTTTTCTGGAAGTGGGATGTCGATGGCGCTTCAAGGGAGCCTTATCGCACTCGAGGCGTTGGAGCGTTATTCAAAGGGGGAACTGACATGGGGGGAGAGTTGTCGAAAAATTCGTCAAGAGCTGAGGAGGTGCTTTTATAAAAAACTTTTTGTTGCACAAGGATTCCATCATTTGATGAGTTCCTCATTATTTCAACCTTCCTTGATTCAAATCGCAAAAACCGGATTTTTTCCTGTGAAGCCCATTTTACGGGGGATTTCATGAGAGTCTCATTAGTCGCTTTAGAAACGGCCGTTCCGCCTCATCGATTTGCCCAAAAGGAATGTTGGGATATTCTTCAAGCAACTCAAGAGCAACATCAGCTTTCACCCGTGGCGATGCGAATTTTAGAGCGGGTTTTGACGAACGATAATGGAATCGACTACCGCTATTTTTCAACGGATCGATTAGAGCGATTGATTACTTCAGGGGCCGATTCATTAAATCGGTATTTTCAAACCGCCGCTCCGGCACTTTCAGAAAAGGTGCTCCAAAAAGCATTGGATCGGGCTGGAGTAAAAGTGGAGGAGATCGATGCTCTATTTATTTGTACCTGTACCGGTTATTTGTGTCCCGGTGTTTCCTCTTATCTCGCTGAGCGAATGAAAATGGGGGCAGGGATCTACCTCCAAGATATTGTTGGGCATGGATGTGGTGCGGCGATTCCGATGTTGCGTTCCGCCGCTGGATTTTTAGCCGCCAATCCAACCGCAATTGTCGCCTGTGTGGCAGTCGAGATCTGCTCCGCCGCCTTTTACCTCGATGAGGATCCCGGCGTCTTGATTAGCTCTTGTCTCTTTGGAGATGGAGCCGCCGCCTTGATTTTGAGAAATGAAAAAGAGGATTCCTCTTTGCCTTACCTGATCGATTTTCAAACCGCCCATCATCCGGAGCATCG
The DNA here is from genome assembly GCA_945877805.1 of Methylacidiphilum caldifontis. Classification (GTDB taxonomy): domain Bacteria; phylum Verrucomicrobiota; class Verrucomicrobiia; order Methylacidiphilales; family CAMAQI01; genus CAMAQI01. Next base: position 3,721 of record CAMCSM010000024.1, read on the forward strand.
CGATCTTTTACGCTTTGAGATGAAGAACGGAATGTTACGTAACCTTCTCCATCGGACCGTTCCTCAGGTTGCCTCAGGGGTTGTGAAGGGGCTCTGGGAGGACTGTTTTCAAGGGAAGGAGGGGGCTAGTCGGATCATCTCCCATGGGGGAGGCCGTGATGTGATCGATGCCTTGGAGTTGATCCTTGAGAACGTTCGATTGGAAGAGAGTCGGCTGATTTTAAAAAACTATGGAAACATGAGTAGTCCGAGCGTCCTCTTTGCATTGGAAGAGGGATTGAAGTCCAAAAAAGAGGGGGAGAAGAAATGGTGGCTTACCAGTTTTGGCGCCGGCTTTGCGGCCCACAGTTGTTCGCTTGTTTGGAATTAATGCAAATTACACTTTGGAATAGGATCGTGAAACGATAAGGTAAAGCCGCTGGAAACGGAAATAATCCCATTTCTTGCATTGGGAATGGATATACCTCACAAACGATATCACCAAAATGGTTATAAAAAATGGAGGGGCACAGGCTCTGTGCCTCATCGGACGGGGAAGGCAGCCCCGACCTGTCGGGGCTGCCCCTCCAGTTCTAATGCAAGAAATGGGATAATTTTGGTGCAAAGGGGGATGGGGGTACAACTCAGCAGAAATTCAGGAGTGAATTAAGTCAGAGGGAGGAAATCTGGGCGATCGAGTTATTCGAATATTTCTTGAGAGCATCGAAAAGATCCTGAGGTTGAAGGGGCTTTGCGAGAAAGGCATTCATCCCCGCTTCATAACATTTTAGAATGTCTTCTTTAAAAGCGTTTGCTGAAAGACCAATAATCCACGGTTTACTATTTGAGTTCGATTGTTCACGAATTTTCTTTGTTGTTTGATATCCATTCAATTCAGGCATTTGAATATCCATAAAAATCACATCAAACGAAGTGCGAGCACAGAGTTTGATTGCTTCGAGAGCGGAAGAAACATAGGAAACATCTCCTTCAAAATTTTTCATGATCGCTTCGTTGAGACGTTGATTGAGTGGATTATCTTCGACAAATAAAACCTTTAATCCTTCGAACGACCTCTTTTCCTGTTCATTCTTTAAAGTCTGCGGGCTCGGAATCTCTTCCGGTAAAAAATTGTAAAGAGGGAGATCAATATAAAAACAGCTACCTTTACCTTTTTCGCTCTCGAAATCAACAGCACATCCTAAGAGTTCTCCGATTCGTTTGGTAATTGCTAAGCCCAAGCCGGTTCCGCCAAATTTACGAGTGATGGAGGAATCTTCTTGCGAAAAAGGCTGAAAGATTCTTTTTTTACCCTCTTCAGAGATTCCGATTCCGGTATCGATGACAGAGATCCGAAGAGTTGGGTGAGTGTTATCTTCCAAAACGGTGATCGCAATGGTGACACTTCCGGTCTTGGTAAATTTAATTGCGTTTCCAATGAGATTATTGAGGATTTGTTGAAGTCGATGGGGGTCGGAGTGAATATACTCCGGGAGACCACTTCCAATTTCTTTCAAAAAATCGATTGATTTCGATTTTGCCCTTTCGACAAAGTTTTCAGAAATTTGATTAATGAAGGAGATCAGTTCAATTTTCTCCTTCTGTATTTCCATCCCCCCCGCTTCGATTTTAGAGAACTCTAAAATTTCATTCACAATATGGAGAAGCGAATGTCCACTGGAGTGGATGAGCTGCGCATACTCCCGCTGCTCCTCCGTTAAGTTAGATTGCTCTAAAATCGATGAGAAACCGATCACTCCGTTGAGGGGAGTTCTAATTTCATGGCTCATCACTGCGAGAAAGCTACTTTTTGCTTTATTCGCCTGCATTGCACTCTCCAATGAGACTCGAAGCTCCTCTTGACGCTTCAAGCTGATTTCTATCTGCTTTTCAAGGGATTTGAGAAGATGATTGTTTTCAAGTGCAATCACACATTGCGATGAGAGTGTTTCAACGAGTCTAATTTTCGAGGGATGGAAGATATCTGTAATTGACATGTGCTCTGCGTAGACGACTCCGATAACGATCGATTGCTGGATAATCGGAATACAGACCGCCGAAGAGACAGGGGTCACTTTAAAGTACGGATCATTCGAGTAATAGGCTTCATTATTATTTCGATTCCAATAAGATACTTGACCGGTTTTTGTCGCATATTGAACAAGCAATGCGCTGTATAAATTGGAGGAGGAGTCGATAGGGCTTACGTGATGATCAGAGACGTTCCACTCAGCGGTCATCTGGAATTCTTGCGACCGTTCAAGCATCAAGCAAACGCGTTGGGCATCCATCAGGAATGAGGCATGCTTAGTAAAAATCAGAGCGATCTGATCCGGATCCGTTTCAGTCCACAATTCACGGGAAGCCTTCACTAAGCGATCAAGGCTGTAAATCATCAAGGTCGTCGTGGGGTAACTTTCGGTTTTCGATAGATTCTGGCCGAGAGGATTGACTTGTGATTGATAAAAAGCCGGAATCCACGATTTGAGACCCCATAATTCATAGAGAACCTTCGCTTGATGATAGGACTCCTTCGAGAACTTCTCTTTCCCGAGTTTGTTCCAGAGATCTCCCATTTGTTGATGGGCAAAGGCTTGGTAGTGTAAAACGTTCGATCTATTGGTTAGTTCGGCTGCCTCATCTAAATATTGAATCGCTCCCCAGAAATTGCTTTTTCTCTTCTCTTGGAGTGATTTAAAAAATAGGGAGATCCAAATGAAGTTTGAAGAAGATCTTTGAGAGAGTAACTTGAACCAATTTTGTGAAGATTGAAACTCCTCTTCAGAAAGTGCCTCATTCATGTCAAGAATGAGGATTCGATTAAAACGATGAAAAATCCAAGGAAGGAGTCCCTGGGTTGCTACGGTTTCAATATAATTTTCTGCTTCATTTGAAGAGAAGAGAGCCTTCGCTTTTTCGTTTCTAAAAAGATGAATCGTCGCCCTGAGGATATGATAGATACATTCAACTTGGTTATTTCTGTGAGATTGGACTCCTTGTAAATATTGTTTTTCTGCGATTTCATGGTCGAGAAGTGGAAGTTCTGCACTCTCTTTTCGCTCATTGCAGCCTTCATTGATTTGCAAGAGAATTCCTTGAATGAGATCAATTCCCCATTGGTTCGATCTCTGTGTGGCAAGTTCCAAATAGCCCTGCAATTCTGGCTCCAAATGATGAAGCGGAACCCCTTGAAAAAAGCGGCAGTAGGAGTTATGGGTAAAGGCATAGACCGCATATTGGAGATTCGAGTTACTGAGTCCAATCTGATAGGCCTGCATGTAGTCTTTTGATGCATCTGCAAAAGGATCAAACCAGTGCCGCAATGAACTCCCAATCATCAGATATCCCATGCTTGAATTCATCGGCTGATTGAAATGCTCCATCGTTTCGATCGTCAGCGATAGATAATCACTTTCGAAACCTCGACTTCTACCGAGATAGTTCTTCAGTCCGCACCAGGCAGGATAAGTGTAGGCAAGACCTGGGTGAGAGCCGGCCTCGATGCAGGTTTTCAATTGAAGGGAAACGACAACCGCCCAGAGCTTCTGATGATAGCGGTAGCAAGGGGGGCCGAGGACAACCAAAAGCCTCATCACGGATTGACTCTTCTCATCAGTCATCGGTCTTAAAGATCGAAGCATCTTGGTAGGATTGTTTCCCAGTAATATGAATAATTGATCGACGAGCAGATCGCGCTTTGTTTCAAAGTCCTGATCTGGAATTTCAACTCCCAATTCGGAGAGTCCGCTCCGAGCAACTCCGATCGCCTCTTCATAGCGTGCCTGTAGGGTGTATTGGATGATCAGATGATGTAGGATAAATGATTTCTGAATCGGATCTGGAGTATGATCGATAGCTTCTCGAAGCGATTTTTCAGCCTCTGCTTTGAGACCATTTAAAAATTCGATCTGAGAGGACTCGAGAAGGAACTCTCGAAGAAATTGCTCTTTTTCATTCCAACTCCAAGAATGAATCAAGAGACGTGTAAATTTAATATACTCAAGCGCCGATGGGTAGACCGTTGCCTCTCGGGATCGAACGGCAGCTTTAAAATTCAAGTGAGCAAGAAACTCAATCTCTTCTGGTTTTTGGACTCGATTAATCGCAAAGTTATAGTGGTCCGCAATCTCCAAGAGGTTTTCGAAATTTGAAATGTTTTCTGAGTATTGAGCTGAAAGAATCTGACCGCATCGATAGTGGATAGTCTCTCGATCCTCTAGGGAGATGAGTTCATAGGCCGCTTGCTGGATACGATCGTGACGAAAACGATAATAGGCTTCCCCTTTTTCAGAAGTTTTGAAGAAATCGATGCTCGGAGTAAGAAGCTCATTATGGAGGAGTCTTTCAAGGGATTCATCAACCGTTTGTTGATCGAAATCGGTAATTTTTGGAATCAAGGAGGTTCCAAATTTATTACCGAGACAGGCGGCGTAACTGAGAACCTTCAAGTCATTGGTCGGCATTTTCAAAAGTTTTGATGAGAGGATTTCAACTACATTTTCTGAGGGCGAAAAATTTTGAATTTTTAAACTGTCCCATTTCCATTCTAATGTATCGCTCTCTAGCCATATCACTTTCTCTTCATGAAGTGTTTTAAGGATTTCAATTGTATAAAAAGGATTTCCCTCCGCCTTTTTGTAAAGATAATCAGAGATCGGAATGATCTGGTATTTTGGAAGAATAAAGGTGTCGGAAACGAAATCGACAATATCTTGCATTTGAAGAGAATCGAGATGAAATATTGTTTGGTTCGCGGTCGTTTGAGCGATTTTATCAACTAAGATTTGAATCGGGTGAATGAGATTCACTAAGTTATCTCGATAAGCGAGAACGAGATGAAGGTGGTTGATCGTTTTGTCTGAAGCGATTTTCTCGATAAGGCGTAACGAATTGCCGTCTGCCCATTGAAGATCATCTAAAAAAAATAGAATCGGTCTATTTGTGTCAATCAAAGCACAGAGGAGACGAACGAAGAGGTTTTCAAATCGAATTTGGGCTTCACTGGCACTCAGTTCAGGAACGGGAGGGATCTCCTCAAACCAGAAATGGAGTTGGGGAATAATATCTACAAGGACTTTTGCATTTGTTCCCAGAGCTCGTGAGATGCGTGTTTTCCAAAAGAGGGTACTTACCTCCCCTTCTTCATTGAGTTTCGAAAGATGATTTTGCAAGGCATCGCGAATTCCGCTGTAGGGAATACTTTTTTTGAATTGGTCAAATTTGCCATTTAAAAAATAACCGTTGGCTCTTGTAAGGGGCTTGTAGACCTCAGAGACTAATGATGTTTTCCCAACTCCAGAGCGACCTTTAATCCATGTGAACTGAACCCCTTTTTCTGCGGCATTTTCAAAGTCGCGAATCAACAATTTGCTCTCTCGATCCCGACCATATAATTTTTGGGAGATCACTAATCGATTCGATCGATCGAGGAATCGATTCGTCAAAGAGGTGGGCGATAGACGTTTGGTATCAATAACCGAGTCTTTGACCGATCTGAGATCTGAAAGAAGTGTCTGAGCGTTTTGATAACGAGACTCAGGAGTTTTTGCGAGGAGCTTTAATATTATTTCAGCGAGAGAATCGGGAATATGAGAGATAATTTCCTGGGGAGGCTTTGGTTTTGCGGTCATCTGTTGATAGACTAATTCCATTGGGTCTTCAGATTGAAACGGTGTTTGACTCGTCAGGAGTTCGTAAAGAGTGATTCCGAAGGAATAGTAGTCCGATCGATAATCGATTGATCTGTTCATTCGTCCCGTTTGTTCAGGAGAGATATAACGAAGTGTTCCTTCAATATTCTGTGGAAGATCGATCGCTTTGAATTCAGTTAAATATTCCGAAGCATAGCCAAAATCGGTGATGAAAATTTTCCCTTCATTGGAGAGACTTATATTCGAGGGTTTAATATCTTTATGAATAATTCCTAAATCATGTATCTCACCCAAGGCATGGGTGATTTGGATTGCCCAATCGAGTATGATTTCAATTCGGGTATTAAGTTTTTTTGAGAGCGGGATCGCTTCTAGGTTTTCAAAGAGAAGGCCCCATTCCGTTCCTTGTTCTAAAAGCTTGAGAGAGGGGAGAACATGCTTAAAAGAGTGACGCGAGCAGATTTTAAACTCATTTTTGAGTCGTTTTATCTGTGTCGGCGTTGCTGGCTGCTTATGAATTTTTTTGAGAACCCTTTTTTCTTGGCTCGCTCTATCGAAGACTCGAATAATTTCATGTTCCCCCTGAGAAATGAGTTCTAAATAGTCAAGGCCATTATTTTCTAAAAAAAAATTCATATTCAAGACTTTGTTTTTGATATCTCTAATCTACAGATTTTCTTTGATAAAAGCGAATTAAATTCTCTCCCAAGCTTATTATCTTAACAGGACAGACGTATCTCAATCTTGAATCCTTCCCAGGGAGCAATCCCGCACATGCGCATTGTCGTCAAGAGATCACAAAAAAAGACAGTTTTTTCACCGCGGGGTAAACGGAGGATAGCGAAGGAAAATTTGAGCAAAATTGGTAGATGAATCCGATCTGAATTTTACCTCTGATTGCTTTTTTAAAAAGGATCGCTACAGTTTCGACATGGATATTTTGGTTAAAAAAGAGCATCGCGTCCTTTTAGGGATGAGTGGCGGGGTCGATTCAAGTGTTGCCGCCTACCTTTTAAAGGAACAGGGCTATTCTGTCATTGGGGTGACGATGAAGGTATGGCCTCAGGATTGTATGTCCCGGGCTGAGGATAAATGCTGTGGACCGCAAGCGGTCACCGATGCTCGGATGGTCGCTCACCAGATGGATATTCCTCATTATGTGATTGATGAGGCTGTGGCCTTTGAAAAGTTGGTGATCGATTACTTCACTGAGGAATATCAAAACGGTCGAACGCCGAATCCTTGCGTGATGTGCAACGAGAAGTTGAAATTTGGAAAGCTTCAAGGGACGGCTAAATCGTTAGGAGCGACTCATATCGCGACGGGGCACTATGCGATTATCGATCATTCGGAAGGTCATGCGAAGCTCCGTCGGGCGGGGGATTTAAAGAAAGATCAGTCCTATTTTCTCTTTAGTCTGAAACAGGAGCAGCTGCAGAAGTCGTTGGCTCCGATTGCTTTACTCAATAAGCCGGAAGTCCGTAAGATCGCTGAAAAGCTCGGCTTGAAGGTTTACGATAAAGAGGATAGCCAAGAGATCTGCTTTGTTCCCGGCAATAACTACGCCGATTTTTTGAAGTCGCATCTCGGTGAGAAAAACTTCAAAAAGGGGGGGATTTATTACAAAGATGGAACCTTTATGGGGGATCACCAAGGGATTGAGCTTTATACCGTTGGTCAACGTAAGGGAGTGGGGGGAGGGCATGGGCGCCCGGTTTATGTGATCGATATTGATGCCGCAAATCAACGCGTTCTCGTTGGGGAGCAAGCCGATTTAGTTCGGGGCGAATGTACGGTGAGTAATACAAATTGGCAGCAACCGTTAGGCAATGAGCCTAAAGAGGTGATGGTCAAGATCCGCTACAATTGGCAGCCGATTGCGGCAACAATTATCCCTGAGGAGGGAAATCGGGCAAAGATCGTTTTTAAAGATCCGCAGCATTCGGTGACTCCTGGACAGGCGGCGGTCTGTTATGATGGCGATTTAGTTTTAGGGGGCGGTTGGATTGATCGAGCTCCGTTTACGATGGAGATCCCCGAGGCTCAAGAGCCTGCGGTTGTATGAAGCCGTTGATCATTCAAGTGACCGTCGGAGCGGCTGAGGGGGGAGAGAAATTAGCTCAACTTCTGATTGAATTGAGGCTTGCGGCTTGTGTTCAACGAATTTCGAATATTCAGTCGACTTATCAATGGCAAGGGAAGATTTGTCACGATACAGAGACCTTACTTTTGATTAAATCGAGTCAGGAGAAATGGGAGGAGATCCAAAAGGTGATTCTGGAGAATCATCCTTACGAATGTCCTGAGATTGTTGCAATTTCTCCGTTGGAAGTTGAAAAAAAATATTTAAGCTGGTGGCAGGACTCCTTAAGGAATCTCTAGGATAAAATATGTGGTTATTTGAATTTAGTTGGCAAATTGGAGTGATTTTACTCCTCGTCTTCGCGAACGGATTTTTCGTTGCGGCGGAGTTTGCCTTGGTGAAGATCCGTGCGACACAGCTCAAACCGCTTGCGCGGCAAGGGAGCTGGCGTGCGAAACTTTCTCTTAAGTTGGTGGCAAGTCTGGACTCTTATTTGTCGATGACTCAATTGGGGATTACGTTGACCAGTCTCGGCTTAGGATGGGTGGGGGAACCGTATCTTGCCGTGTGGATTGAAAAGTTTTTTGCATTCATCGGCTTTGTTCCCTCTTTCGATTTGAAATTTTTATCCTTTGGAATTGGCTTTGGGATAATTAGTTTTCTTCATATCGTTTTAGGGGAACTAGCTCCTAAATCGATGGCAATTCAACACCCTCGGGTGACGACGCTTTGGATCGCCCCTTTATTGGTTGGATTCTATTATCTCTTTTTACCCGCGATTTGGGTTTTGAATGGCTCTGCGAATTTGTTTTTAAAGCTCATTGGAATCCCTCCGGCTTCAGAGAAAGATCATGGGTATAGCCACGAGGAACTAGGGGATTTGCTGTTACATGCCGGTCACTCTCATTCGGGGGATATCACGGTGAATCGGATTCTCGTAAAGGCGCTACAGCTTAAGGAGACAACGGCACAGCAAGTGATGATTCCTCAGGAGGCCGTCGTGGCTCTTTGGAAGGGGAAGCTCTTAGAGGAAAATCTGACGACAGCGCAAAAATGTGGCTATAGTCGGATGCCTGTTTGTGGCGATTCCCTTGAAAATATCGTCGGGGTCGTTCTGGTTAAAGAGTTGCTTTGGCAATATCAAGCATTAGGAAGTCATGCGGATCTGACCTCGATTATGCGTCCCCCTTTGACCTTTTTTCCACAAACAAAGCTTCCCGTGATGCTTGAGCTTTTTCGTCGCTCTCGCAATCATCTGGCCGTCGTTGTCGATCGTGATGATCGGATGATCGGAATTGTCAGTTTTGAGGATGTCCTTGAGGAGCTCGTGGGCGATATTCGAGATGAAATGGATATCGAAAAAGGCCCCTATTATGATAAAACCGATCATAGCCTTCTCGTCGATGCAAAGATTCCTTTGCGAGATGTCGCCTTGGAGATGGCGTGGAATCAGATTCTTCCGACGCAAACAACTGAAACCGTGGAGCAGTGGTGCCAAGCGCATTGGGGATTCCATGCTCCCCTCGGAAGAACTTTTGAGTTTCAAAGTCTAAAAGTCACCGCTGACGATGTGACCCCTCGAGGAGTCCGTCGTGTGCGTTTTGAGAAAATCATTCCTCGTGAGGAGCCTTCATGATTGTCTCAGTCATCGACATCGGAAGTAATTCGATCAAGTGGGTGGTCGCCGAAAGAACGGCTAAATTCTTAAAGGTTTTACGAGAGGAGAGTCATTCCACTCGCCTTGCGGGAGATTTGATCCATACAGGCCGTTTAGCAGAGGAGGCGATCCAGGAGACTCTCGCGGTTTTTGCATTGATTCAGAAACAGTCGTTACAATATAAGATCGAAAGAGCGACCGCCGTTGCGACGAGTGCGGTGCGGGACTCGGAGAATCGAAAAGATTTCTTAAAACGGGCGAAGAAAATTCTCGGTTATCCGATTCTCGTTCTCTCCGGGAATGAGGAGGCTGAAATTATTTTTCAAGGGACTTCTGCAGATCCTTACTGGAAGGCTCAAGATCTTTTTGTGATTGATATTGGGGGAGGGAGTGCGGAGTGGATCCAAGGTCTGAAGGGAAAGATTGAGCGACGCATCAGTCTCCCTTTGGGTTGTGTGCGCATCCGAGAGCGTTTTATCAAGGAGTATCCGGTCGGACTAAAAAAAATTGAGGAGATCTCGCTCCGACTCGAAGAGCAACTTCGTCCCGTTCTTTCGAATTATGAACTTAAAGACCGAATTTTTGTCGGCACTGGGGGGACCGCGACCTGTCTTTCGGCAATCTCTCAGAAGTTGAAGGAGTTTGACCCTGAGCGAGTCGATCATTTTAAGCTTACCTCTAAACAGCTAAATTCTTTACTGACTCGTTTTTCAAAGAAAACAGCTGAGGCGCTGTTGAAGATCGATGGGCTTCCAAAGAAAAGAGCCGATCTGATTATTCCCGGAATGTGTGTTCTTATGGTGACGATGAATATTTTAGGGGCAAAAGAGTTAAGAATCAGTACGCGTGGATTGCGTTACGGGGTGATCGAACGACTCGTTTTAGAATAATCGACTGATGCGCTGCTCGCTCCGAAAAACAAAAAGGCATTTTTTCACACAAAGTCGCAAAGACACGAAGCTCAGATTTTTTTGTTTTGAAAAGTCCCTAAAAAATGAATCTCTCTTTGTGATTTTGTGTCTTGGTGTGGAACCGATGTTTTTAATGGAGTGAGAAAAACCTGAAAGACATAGATCAGTAAAAGAAACGACGATTGGAAGGAAAGTATTCTCTGCCTTGGGTTATTCAGCTATTTTGCGCCGCGTCCAAAAAGGACGGCGGGGATCGTTTTAAAGAGAATTTCGATATCGAGCCAGAAGTTCCAACGGTCGATATATTCTAAGTCGAGACGGATCCATTCTTTGAATTCGACGATCTGATTTCGTCCTGAGATTTGCCAGAGGCAAGTCAGCCCTGGTTTGACGCTCATTCTTCGTCGTTGGGCGATATTTGTAAAATTATTAGTTTCGTAGAGAGGGAGGGGACGGGGGCCGACGAGACTCATATCTCCTTTAAGAACATTCCATAGTTGGGGAAGTTCATCTAAACTATATTTCCTTAAAAATTTTCCAAGAGGGGTAACCCGAGGATCCTTTTCAATTTTAAAGACAGGGCCAGACATCATATTTTGGGTTTGGAGCTCCGATTGAAGCTGTTCGGCATTTGAAACCATGGTTCTAAATTTATAAAGGGTGAAGGGATGTCCATGAAGCCCGCTTCTTTTTTGGCGAAATAAGATAGGGCTTCCGGAGGTAAAATAGAGAGCTAATGAAACGAAGATGAGAATGGGAAGTGAAAGAAGGAGCCCAACGAATGCGAGAAGATAGTCCATCGTATGTTTAAAGAAGAGAGGCCAAGAGGCATCATCGGTCGTTCGATAGACGAGGACGGAATGTCCTAGGAAGCTGTCAAAAGAGGAGGTGGCGATGGAGGTTTTAAAGAAATCTGCAGTGACCCAAATTTCGACTCCTTCGGATTCACAAACGGAAATCACCTGACGATTTTTATCTGAAAGTGATGTTCCTAAGTTCATGATGACAAGATTGATTGAATCCGTATGCAGCGCCTCGATCAGCTGAGGGATATCGGTATGATCGAGATCGATCATTCCTTTGACTTCCAGCTGTTGACCGGGAGTTTTTTGGACGAGTCGATGCCAATATTCACACTCTTGAGCGGTTCCAATCAGAAGAACATGTTCTCGCTTAGTGACGATTCTGACCTTTTGGCGAAGCCACATCCGTAAGAGAGCCTCTCTTGCTCCCAGTAAAAAGAGGGTCGTCGGTGCGTAAAGGAGGAATAGGCCACGACTGAGTGATTCCTGTTTAATTCGAAAAACAAAGAATAGGAAAAAGAGTGCTGCCATCATCCAAATAATTCCTCGAAGCGCGGAAATTAAAAAATGGCCAAAGGTATTGGGCAAGTGAAGGTGATAGATCCCCTCACGTTGGAGCATCAAGATTCCTAATGTGGGAAGAACGATGAAAAACCAAAGATAGCTCTCGAATGGCTGGATTCCTCCCTCAATGAAAGTAACTTCAGGAACGATATAAACACGAATCAAGTAGGAGACCCATAAGGCAAGAATTAAGAGTCCACAATCAATAACTTTGAGGAGTTTGGAGTAAAATTCCTGATGACGTTGGAGCATTTGAGGTGGGTAATTATTACTTTGATTGTAGAGGGTCTAAAGAGATTTGTTTTAATTTACCTTGAGCCTCAAGACTACGGCTTTTAATTTTTGGGTGATCTTTGAATTCTTGATGAATTAAAAATCGTTCAAAAGCATTCATCGGAGGGAGCGTTTGCGAGCTGTTCTCCTTGATTGCTTTTTCAGCGAGCGCTTGGGCACGTTCGATCAAATGCTGTTGTTCTTTTTGACGATAGCCCTCGACATCGATCATGATCCGGGAGGTATGGTCATCCTTACCAGAGATAAGTCGATTGAGCAGATATTGCAACTCTTCTAAAACATGACCATCACGCCCGATGAGACGCCGCGGATCACGCGTGAGGATATTAAGAATCAAGTGTTCCCCGCGCTGAATCTCTTCAATTTGGAAAATGAAACCGAGATGACCCAACAGACACTCTAAGAGCTCACGGGGAGACATTTGAGAAGGAGTTGGTGCGGGGGTTGGCATTGTGAAAATCTTATGGAAAGAGAGTCTTATGTCAATTTAAGACGGGGATCGTTATCGATCAGGGCAGTTAAATCGATCCATTCAATTCCATCGATCCGATTAAAAACATGAAGATAAATCGAAACCGTTTTTGCCGGGAATTTTTCGAGTACGGTTTGCAACGCTTTTTTGAGTTGGTCGACTGAGGGGGCCTCTAATGAATCGGCTTGAAAGAAACCTTGAGCGTCATGAGAGATCGTGAGGGCATCTAACCAAGCGCAAAGGAGGGGGGAGTGCTCCGCAATTAACCACGAGCTCAAAAGATTGAAGGAGAGGTTTTCGAGCATTGGATGGGAAAGAATTTGTTGCCAGATCGCATGTCGCTCCAATTTAGGCATTTCGAGAACGACGGGGACCCTTTTTTGCATCTGCTTTGAGAGAATCTCGAGGCTCGAACGGTAGAGCTTTTTGTTCTCTTCCTGAACTTTACAGAGAATTTCGTGGGATTCTTGGGGAGTAATTGCGTTCCAGATCGAATGAGTTGCCATAAGATCGTGCAGCATGGCGAAGAGTTTTAAAAAGGGAAATGCTTTTTTTAATCCAAATAATGGCTCTAGGTACTATCTCTATTTTAAATAAATATTAATACAATGACCCTTGATAATTTTATAAGTTTAATTTATATTTAAACGATGGCAAATCCTGATGAAAATAATTCCGATGATCCGCAAATTATTAGAAAATTAGGCTCTTTTTTCATTCGACAGCGAATTATTCCCTATCAACCAGATGCGAAAGAGGAGGAGTCACAGGTGCTCCCCCTCGATGTCAAAGTAGAGGAATTTTTAGTTAAAATTGGTTATTCGAATAGCCAAGTATTGGGGATCGTCTTGAATTTAATGACGACGGGAAAGGTTCGCATTGAATTTCGAAGTGGCATCGAGCGTCTTGAGCTTATTCACCCTGAGGATATGTGCTCTTCATCGGAGGCCGCAGAGCTTTTTGACTCCTATATTAAGGCGAAGATTATTCGAGAAAAGATTCAGGTGAATACGGAATTTACCGGAAAAATCATTATCCAGGCCCGTAAGTAGTTTATTTATTTAAATGCCGATAATAAAGTCGAAGCCCTTGGAGTGTCAGAAGCGGGTTCACGTGATCGATTTTTGCGATCCCATCAGTGACGATATCGGCTTGACCTCCAGTGGCGATCACGGTGAGTTTTCCTTTTAACTCTTTTTCGAGGCGTAAGAGAATCTCTTTAACAAGTCCTTGATACCCATAAACCGCTCCTGAAAGCATCGCCTCTTGGGTGCTTTTCCCAATAATCTGCTTCGGCTTTTGAATTTGAATGAAAGGAAGAAGTGCTGTTCTCTCGTGAAGGTAGTGGGTCATCACATTAAGCCCTGGAGCAATGACTCCTCCTGCATAAAAGCCCTTTTTTGTGATGACATCAAAGGTCACTGCGGTTCCAAAATCAATGACGACGGAGGGACCTCCATAGATTTGAAATGCGGCAATCGCGTTCGCGATTCGGTCGGCTCCAATCTGTTCCGGCTTAGGATAGTCGATCTTAATTCCACGGGCCGTTTTCCCCGTTAAAAGAGAGAGTTTCGAGCGAGCGGTTTTTTGAAAAAGGGCGGTTTTTTTAGGAACTACTGAGGCCAGGACGATGGAGAGTTTGTTTTTTAAAAATGTTTTTTTAATCCATTCGCCGCTAATTTTTGGAGTCGGATAGCGGTGAACTTTAAAGAGCTGATCGGCATCTGAAATTGCATATTTTGTAAATGAATTACTAATATCAACGACCCAAAATCGTTTCGGAGAGTTCTTTAAAGGGATCATGAAAAATAGAAGATAAAAACTTATTCAGCGTTGGCTTGATCTTGATAGCCCCGAAGATTAATGAGACTCCGTGCGATTTTATCAAATCGTTTTTGTTTTTCTGTGATGGAGGGAAGGGAGGTGTTTTTTCCTTCGATCGCCTTCATCCAGCCAAATTTAAGATAAGGGAAGACCATTAGACGATGATTGGCGCTGAGAAGTTCAAATCCCTCTTGAAAAGCACTCGGTTGGTCTAAGAAAATCTCTCCAATCATCCGTGCGGGGCGGTCGTTTTCTGGATTGAGGTAAGCGACTTGATATTGAAGAAAGAGTTTAATCAACTCGGCATCTCCCGTTTTTCGGATATAGGCTTGAGCGCTCTGGAGGGGGCTCTCGTGCTCTGGCGGAGAAAGTGGTTTGACTGTGGGATCATTGGCAAAGGCCAGTGAGCTCTTTTGAATCGCCTCAGAGAAGAAAGTGATCGCCGCTGTTTTCTCAGCTGAAGGCGCGGTTCCTTCTGCGTTGATTGAGGAGATCGTGAAGATTAAAAAAAGGAGGAGGAGATAAGTTTTCATAAAATTATTTTTGACCGCTGATCTTTTTAATAAGGCGGAGTTCGGTGCCTGGATTTTGAGGAAGATGATCGACCGTTTCGAAGGTCATGTGAAGGATATGCATCCCTAATCCTCCCGGTTTAATCATCTCTAATGGACGATGAGGGACGCTTTGGGGGTTGAAGGTTCTTCCATAATCGCGCACCTTAAATTCAAGAGTTTCTTCCGTCAGAGTAGCGGAGAGATCGATCGGGTTCCCTGTTTCACCGATGTAAGCATGGCGTAAAATATTAGTGAACGCCTCATCGATTGCGAGGACCACTTGTCCTCGGATAATATCCTCAAAACCGGCATACATGCACCACCCTTCAACAAAGGCCCTGACCTTTTTGCAGTTTTTCGCTTCTGAGAGGACTCGGAGGAAGGGAGAGGGGGCACAGGATAAGATTCCAAGGCAGGCATCATCGTGCAGTTTCTCGATCGAAACAAATTGCCTCCATTCTTGCCACGATTTGTTAAGAACAAATTGCGGGGTTCCGATCGAGAGGGAGTTCTGGAGTCGCTCCATTCCATATTCTTCGCTTTGCTCATTTCGTCCCTCATTAATTCCATCACTAAAGAGCATCCATCGTTCCCCAGGGAGACACGGTATTTGAGTCGAGAAATAAGGATATTGAGCTAATATTCCTAAAGGTGGGGCAGAAGGAATCACGCAAGAGCTCCAGTTGTTTCCATCCCATCGCCACGGCTGGAATTGTCCGGCACAGATTGCCTCCATCCTGTTTTTTTCTGGGTGGTAAAGGAGGAAGGAAGTGGCAACGAAACGGCCAGCACTCAAACGCAAGGAGAGGTTCTGATTGAGGGTTTTGACAAAATCGGCAAGATTTTCAATTGCGAGTGAGGTAAGGGCACTAATCTCACCCACGACTTGAGCACTGATGAGTGCCGCGGCGATTCCTTTTCCAGAGACATCCCCCACGGCAAAAAGGACAGAGTCATGTTGAAGCGGTACCGCCACATAAAAATCGCCGCTGAGCGTAAAGGCCGGCTGATAGCGGACATGTACATCGGCACGAGAAAAATGGGAGTTTTCGGGAGGAAGAAAAGATTTTTGGATTTCGTTGGCAAGATTTAGATCCCGACGAATTTTCTCAGCATTTTTTTGAAGTTCCTCTTTTCGCAGACGAACTAAAGCGCTGGTGACCATTCCCCCGAGTCCCTCAATAATTTCTTGATCGAGATCTGTAAATGAGTCGGTGTGGATTGAGTTGATCGCTTGGATGACTCCCAGACAATGATCCCCCTCCAGAAGAGGGATACAAAGCATGGTACGTGTTTTATGACCGGATTTTTGATCTAAAAGATTCATGAATCTCGGATCTTTTTGGACATCATCAATTCGAGAGGACTTCTTGCTTAAAAAGACATCCCCCGCGACCCCTTTATTCCATGGAATCCGAAAGGTATGAATATCGGAGTCCGTGGATCCTCGGGCGGAATAGATGATCAGCTCTTCCGTTTTGCTGTCCGGGAGATAAAGTGAACAGTTTTCCGATTGAAGCATCTCGATTGAGTGACGGAGTAAATGATTTACGATCGATTCGATCGTTGTACAGGAGATCAATCCTTTTGCGGCGGACATCAAAGCATAGGTTCTCTTCAAGAGGGAGACATTGTCGGCGTCGAGATTACTCATTATCCCTCACTCTTGAAATCGATGTTTTTAAAATTCATAAATCGGAGTTCAATGCGATATGAAAGGGGAGAAGAATTGCTTCACTGAAGATCAATCCTTCGTTTCGCTCTTTGACCGATTTATCGGAAGGGCATTCTTCGATTTCATAATCTCTTCCTCAGAGGGGAGTTGATTCGGGGTTCCTCCCCAGATCATTTTCCACGGCTTTTCAGCGATCGTTTTCGTGAATCCTTTTGTGTAAGTCGAAACGACTTTGAGATTATCGGAAATGACTTTCATGTTGGAGAGAACCTTTTTAAGCTCCTCTTTCCCTTCAGGAGTATTCATGACACTGATAACTTGATTGCTGTTCTCGACAAGATTATCCATATTTTGAATAAGGTTTGGGAGAGCGCTTTCGATGATCGAAGAGATCGAATCAAGACGTTGAAGGGTTGGTTGAATTTCGGAGATCAACATCCGGAAATCCGGTCCTAGCTCAGTCAGTTCGATGATATCTTGACCTTCTAAGATGGTTCCCTTTTCCAGAGGAGCCCCATCCGGTCGCCCTGGAATCAGAGCAATATATTTAGATCCCATAAAGCCATCCTGTTTGACGGCAACTTGGAGTTCTTGAGTCAGTTGGAGGGGCTGATTAAGATCAAGAGCGATTTGAACAAAGGAGTAGCTTTTTTCTCTCATCGTTTGTTCCTCTCTTGAAAGAATTCGAATGTTTTTAACCCGACCTACCGGAGCTCCTGCATATTTCACAGGGGAGTTAACCGCAATACCCGTCACACTGGGAAAGTTAACCAGCAGAGCGCTTTCTCCCGAGGAGACAGAAAATCGTCCCATGACTAATCCGAGCGCGATGATGATAAAAATAGATCCGAGAATAACACTTATCGCAATCCAACGTTCAGTTTGTTGTTTCATAGTTTTTTATCCTTGTAGGAGACGTTTGAGATAATCATCTTTTGAAAGACGAAGAGGGATTGGGCCATCGGCCTCCCCGTTGACAAACTGTTTTAAAACGGGGTCCGGATTATTCCGAATTTCATCGGGAGTCCCTTGGGCGATGATTCGGCCTTGAAACAGCATAATCATCTGAGAGGCGATCCGAAAGGCACTCGTCATATCATGGGTCACGACGACCGCCGTGATCCCTAGTTTTTTCGTTAAGTCAGAGATCAAAGTATCGACAACAGCGGTCATCACCGGGTCAAGTCCAGCGGTCGGTTCATCACAAAAGAGAATTTGAGGGTCAGTTGCAAGGGCCCGGGCAAGTCCGACTCTTTTTTTCATTCCGCCTGACAATTGCGCCGGCTTCAGATGTTCAAACCCGGTGAGTCCTACGAGCTCAAGTTTCATTTTGACGACCAAATCGGCAATACTCGGATTCACATAACTGGATTCAAGAATCGGCATTGCAATGTTTTCGCCAACGGTGAGGGAGTTGAAGAGGGCTCCACTTTGAAAAAGAAGCCCAATTTTAGTGCGAACCAGGTTGAGTTGCGCCTCATTCATTTGAGTAATCTCTTTTCCCAAGATAAAAATCTCCCCTTCGTCTGGCTGCATCAGTCCGACGAGATGGCGAAGCAGGGTGCTTTTTCCACAGCCACTTCCCCCCATGATGACTAAGGTTTCCCCCGGCAAGAGCTTAAAAGAGATATGATCTAAGATCGTTCGCTCTCCGAATCGTCGGGTCAGATTCTTGACTTCAAGAGCCGGGAGTTGGGGAGAGGTGCTCATAAAGGTTAAAAAAAGTAAAAAAGGGCCGTTAAGATACAGTTGGTTGCGAGCATCGCTTTGAGGCAGAGAACCACAGAATTTGTCGTTTCTCGTCCCACTCCTTCAGCCCCTCCTTCAACATTTAATCCTCGATAGCAGGCAAGGATCCCAACAATAAATCCGAAAATAAGGCTCTTGATCAATCCGCTCCAAAGATCTCGCAGAAAGACCGCTTGGAGAAGTCGACTTCCGTAGTAATAAGGATCCATTCCGAGACTGAAAGAGGAGATCAATGCCCCTCCTAGGAGTCCGAGACATTCTCCGATCACGGTAAGACAGGGCATCATGATCGTCATTGCCGCGACTCGAGGCATGACTAAATAGCGAACTGGATCGACTCCCATGACTTCAAGGGCATCAATTTCCTCCGAGACCTTCATCGTTCCTAATTCAGCGGTGATCGAGGAGGCAGAGCGACCAATGACAATGACTGCGGTGATAAGAGGTCCAATTTCGCGAAACATCGAGACCCCCACCAGATCGGCCACATAGTCAATCGCCCCCACCTGTTTGAGTTGGTAAGCCCCTTGCATCACGAGGACGATCCCCATAAACATACAGGCCATCGAGACGGAGGGGAGGGCGAGAACTCCGACATGAGTCATTTGTTCAAATAACGCATTCGGTCGGATGTAACGCGGCTTCCAAAAACCACGTACGAGCCAATATCCATAGCGTCGAATGAGGGGGATGAAATCCATGAAGACTATAATTTAAGCGTTTGAACTCCACTCTCCAAGTCTGGATAGAAGCTAAAGACCTCTTCGAGCCGAACGATTGAAAAGGAGTTTTTGACGCGTGCAGAAAGGCCGCAGAGCCCCATTTTTCCCTGATAGGCGGATGAGGATTGAAAGTATTCAATGAGGGTCGCTAATCCAGAGGAGTCGATATAAGTCGTTTCAGAGAAATCGATCAAAAGACGGGCGGTTTTGGCTGTTGAAATTTTTTTAAGTTCTTGGCGAAGAAGCGGGGAGCTTTCTAGATCAATATCCCCTTGAATTGATAAAATCATTACCGGTTCTTCCATGCGGGTTGAGGTAGTCATTGGATTAGTGATAGAGCAATAAAAGAGATCGAAAAGAAAGATTTTAGACCCTCTGCCGTTTGCTGGGCAAAGGGGAGGAGAGGATTAATCGCCAAGGGACGCCAATAACGCTAAGGAAAGGCAATTTTTAACCGCTTATTTTCACTTATTAACGCTGATGATTTAAAACCTCTGCGACTCTGCGTCTCTGCGCGAGAAACTCCCCTGTATTGGTCTGTGCCGCGTCGCTGCGGGAGACCTCCTCCTGCATTTGAATTGAATTTAAGCTATTTGGCTATCAAGCTATTGAGCAAATTTACAGGATTTCTCATAATATTGACACTTTTGAGTAAAACTTTAATAGAAGAGGACTATGAGTGATTCCAGCTGTCCTAAATGTGGTGATGTCAAAGGGTCTTGCGCAACTCCTGCAACTCCGGCCAAGTCTGCGACTTCGACGACTGTTCAAAATGGAAAAGGGGATGCCCCTCGAAATATGAGTCGTAGTTTCAGAAGTAATTTTGACGGTATTCAATGGGGTTCCTCTCCCAAAAAAACAACCCCAAAATCTAAGACCACTAAAAAGAAATCGAGTCGTTAGTTTTGGATAGGGTTTCCCCTGTTTTTTAGAGAGATTTATGAAAACAATCGCTCTCTATGCTCCCTCTTTTTGGAATGTGCAACGATTTGAACTTCCCCCTCAGACTCTTGCGGTTGTGATCGATGTTTTGAGAGCGACCTCGACCATGGTCGCTGCCTTGTCCAATGGGGTTCAATGGATCTCCCCCGTGGCGAATATCGAAAAGGCTTTCTCAATTCGCAACCTCTCCCCATCGGTTAAATTAGCGGGAGAAAAGGGAGGCGGTCGAATTGAAGGCTTTGATTTCGGGAACTCTCCACAAGAATTCTTAGGCACACCTTTCCTCAATTTTGAATTAGCGATGTTCACGACGAATGGCACAAAAGCTTTTCTGGCCACGATGAGTGCCCAAGAGGTGATTGCCGCCTCTTTTTTGAATCTTGAAGTCGTGATTGAGAAAGTTTCTCAGTGGAATGGTCCGGTCGCCTATTTTTGCGCAGGGACGGGGGCTGATTTTTCTTTGGAAGATGCGATTGTTGCAGGGGCGATTATCGACCGGGTTGATCCGGATCATCCGCTCGCTTCGCTCTATCGTTTTTCGAAGAACGATCTTCCCCAAGCCTTTAGGAATTCAAAGAATGGAGCGAATCTTGTGAAAATCGGTTTAGAGTCGGACATCGATCTTTGTCTGCAAAGGAATCGTTTTCCGGTGCTCCCTTATTTTGATTTCACTCAAGGCTTGATCGATCTTTCGGCAAAATCGAATAAAAAAGAGAAACGGTGAATTCAATTTCTCGAATTTTTATTTTGATGAAGCGATTTTTAATCGCTCGAAAAATGGGGGTTGTATTTCGCGGAACGACCTCTTTTTTGGCTCCGAGAAAGTTCATCATCGGTACTCGATCGATTTCTTATGATTCCCCGCAAGATCGTGGAAATGCCCATGATTTTATCAACCTTGCTTTTGATGATGACTACGGATTAAATTCCCTTGAAGTCTCCCCGAAAACGATTCTCGATATTGGAGCGAATTGTGGCCTTTTTTCCTTGCTCGCCTCTCAACGGTTTCCCAAGGCGATCATTCATGCTTATGAACCGAATCCACGGATTTATCCCTTTGCGGTTCGTAATTTTGAATCGAGCTCGATTCAAGCGTTTCAGGTCGGGATTGGATCAGAAATCGGTCGTGCGGAGATCCTCGATTCAGAGGAGTCGACTCTTGCTCAGACTGTTTCGACTGATGTTGGCAGTATTGAAATCCAATCCTTAGCTCAGGCGGTCGATCGTTTCTCGGGAGAGGGAGTTGATCTGTTGAAAATCGATTGTGAGGGGGCCGAATGGGAAATCTTTAAAGATCCCCTTCCTTTCAAAAAAATTAAGCGAATTCGAATGGAATATCATCTTATCCACGGGAAGACGGTGGAGGAGTTCATCGCCCAAGTGACCGTTCTTGGTTATCGAATTGAGCGGTTGGTCAAGAATCAGGGCTTTGGCTTGGCGTGGTTAGTCCAGAAGGAGGAATGACTCTTTCGGGATCAAAGGGGAGGTCGAAATTCAGATGTCGATCGCAGACCTCAAAGAATTCAGTGACGCTGAGCGAGCGGCGGATCTCGTTGAGAAATTGATCCTCCACCGAAATTCCAGGAGCGATAAAGTTGAGGTATTTCTTCATTTTTGAGACGTGAGTAATCGGCTTCATCTCAGGGAGGCGAACGGTTTCAAAAAGATCTTCAATGTAATTTCTCAGATCTCTTAAGGTGGGCTGGAAAACGGGGCGACCTTCATAGGCCTCTTTGATCTGTCGAAAGATCCACGGATTTCGCACCGCTCCTCGTCCAATCATCAGTCCTTGGCATCCGGTGAATTGATGGATTTCACGGGCACTTTGCGGGGAGCGGACGTTGCCATTGGCGAAAACAGGGAAGGGGAGCTGTTGGACTGCTTTTTGGATTCGATCATAATGAACATGGGGACGATAAAGTTCTCGAACGGTTCTCCCATGAACGGTCAGGGCATCGATTCGATGTCGCGAGAAGAGTTCTAAGAGCGGTTCGAACTCCTCGGGGGACTCAAAACCGAGGCGCGTTTTCACGGTAAAGGTTCGATGCACCGCAGGGCGAAGTGCGGAGAGAATCGCATCAACCGTCTCTGGAGAACGGAGCAGCCCCCCTCCGGCATTTTTACTACAGACGACGGGAGCGGGACACCCGAGATTCAGATCAATCCCTTGAACCTTGTAGGTTTGAAGTTTTTCGGCATTTCGCACTAAAGAGGGGATATCAACCCCGATCATCTGGGCTTGGATCGGATGATCACTCGGATTTTCGAGGATCGATTTTAAAATATATTTCTCCGGCTTTGAATCGCGATGAACTCGAAAGTATTCCGTGTAGTAGAGATCCGGCTCCCCATAGCGATGGATTAATTTCCAAAAAGGGAGATCGGTGATATCCTGCATCGGCGCAAGGATCAAAAGCGGGCGATTGACCGGAAAGAACTCTTTTAACGGGCGGTGTAAAAATGGGGAGGAGAGGGTCATGGGGATTCTCAAGCCGATCAAGAGAGAGGAGTGACTGTGGTATCTTTTTCGATGATGCCATCTCGAAGGGCAATTTGACGAGGGGCTTCCGCTGCGATCTTGAGATCATGAGTGACCATGACAACGGTATGTCCTTTTTGATGGAGTTGGCGAAAGAGTTGAAGAATATCGGCCCCTGTTTTGGAGTCCAAGGCCCCTGTCGGTTCATCGGCGAGGAGAATTCGAGGGTGATTCACCAGGGCTCTCGCAATCGCCACCCGTTGGCATTGCCCTCCGGAGAGTTGACTGGGACGATTGAGGGATCGATCTTGAAGTCCGACCGATGCGATGGCCTCGAGGGCTCTCTTTTTTCGCTCCTTGGCAGAAACCTGTGCGTAGATCAGCGGAAGCTCCACATTCTGAAGGACGTTGAGACGGGGAAGAAGATTAAAGCTTTGAAAAATGAATCCGATTTTTTCATTTCGAAGCTGAGAGAGCTCCGAGTTACTGGATCTGGAGATATCGAAGCCATCTAAGATCAGCTTTCCTTGCGTCGGAATATCAAGACATCCGATCAGCTGCATCAGAGTCGATTTTCCACTGCCTGAGGGGCCGACGATCGTGATATATTCCCCTTCGTTAATTTCAAGATCGATCTCTCGAAGGGCATGGATCTCTTGAGTCCCGATCTTGTAGATCTTGGAGATTTTTTGAATTTGAATAATCGCCATGGGGAGGGGGTCTAGAAATCCTTTATTTCCGAGATGATTTTGGCTTGGTGAGGAGGACTTCATCCCCCTCTTGAAGGCCGGAAAGGATTTCGACTCGATCAAAGGTGACGATTCCCGTGGAGATCGTCTGTTTTTTGGGCTCCATTTCCGGCTTCGGCTTGAGGTAGACCACTTTTTCCTCATTTTCATCGTTAAAAATAGCACTTAGCGGAAGCGTGAGGGCATTTTCTGAGGTTTTAATGAGAAAGGTGACATCGGCAGTCATCCCCGGTCGAATTTTTGGATCAAGCTCAAGAATTTGAATCGTAACTCCATAGCCTTTAATGTTATTTTTAGAACTGGCCGTCGGAGAGATGATGCTTACGGTCCCTTTGAAGAGCTCTTGTCGAACCGAGTCTACTTTAAAAGTGACCGCTTGATTTTCATTAATATGAGCGATGTCAATTTGGTTGATATGGCAGGAGATAATCATTTTGGAGAGATCGGCGACCGTCATCAGCAATGTTCCGGCATTGACGCTTCCGGCGCCAACGACGACTTGGCCTGCCACGACAGGAAGCGCGATGACTTTTCCGTTAATCGGAGAGCGAATTTGAGTTTTATCCAGTTTATCGATGACCGATCGAAGCCGGCTCTCCGATTTTTCAAAATTATTTTGAGCGATGAGAAAGTCGGTTTTTTTATTTTCCGATTCTTCGATCGAGATCAATTTCTTTTGAAAAAGTTTTTCTGAGCGTTCAAAGAGTCGTTTGGCTTTATCTAAGGAGAGTTGAGCCCCCTCGACATCGGTTTGAGCGGTCGACTTTTCCGTGAGCAGATCTCGATCATCGAGTTCAATCAGCGTATCTCCCGATTTTACGGATTGCCCGATCACGGGATAGATTTTTTTGATCTTACCGCTGATCTCCCCTTTGACTTCGACGGAGTTTCGTGAGTCGGGGGAGATATCTCCGGAGACCACGACTTTATCGATGATCGTTTCTCGTTCTACCTTGGCAAAGGTCGCTTCATATTCCTCTGGAGAGTAATGGCGCTGGTGTTTGGAAAGTGAGGTTTTTATTTTAAAGCCATACCATCCCCCTCCCAGAAGAAGAGCACCGAGGAGAATTAAGAGAAGCGTTTTTTTCACTAGGCAAAATCTAATCCTATTTCCTAAATCAATCCAGTTGAAAAGATCTGACTTGAGTTTTTAGAAAAATAGGAGATATCCCATCTAAGCAAATCGCTTATTATTTATGAATGTTGTCTTTATTGGAACCTCTCCCTTTGGAGCGCCTGCGCTCCAAAAAATTTACGATCATCCTGAGCATACCATTTCCTCGGTGATTACCCAGCCCGATCGACCTGCCGGTCGACAAATGAAGATGATGCCGAGTCCGATTAAGGAGCTGGCCATGAAACTTCATATGACCGTTTTTCAACCGGAAAAAATATCGCAAAAGAGTGCGATTGATCAGATTCGTTACCTGAAGCCGGACGTTATCGTGGTTGCGGCCTACGGACAGATTATCCCCAAAGCAATCTTAGATATTCCTCAATACGGCTGTTTAAATATCCATGGCTCGATTCTCCCCCGTTATCGAGGGGCGGCTCCGATTCAACGAGCGATTGAGGAACGAGAAAGGGAGTCTGGGGTCACGATTATGTGGATGGATATCGGTTTAGATACCGGGGATATTCTCTTAATCGAAAAAACAAAGATCAAAGAGGAGGACAACTCTCAGACCCTTCATGACCGACTCTCATTAATGGGAGCGGAGGCCCTTCTCAAGGCCTTCACGCTCATTGAAAAAGGGAAGGCGCCACGGGTCAAACAAGACTCAACGCTTTCGACTTACGCAAAAAAGCTAAAAAAGGAGGAGGGAAGAATTCCTTGGAATAAATCGAAACGGGATATCGATGCCCATATCCGAGCGATGACCCCTTGGCCCTCTGCCTACACCTGGGTTCCGGATGGACCCGATCAGCGGATGTTAAAGATATTTTCGATCATCCTTTCCCGAAGTGCCAAAGGAAAGGCCGGGGAGGTGGTTCGTATTGATGATCACGGTATATTAGTCGCCTGCGGAGGGGAAAGCGGCGGAGGGCTTCTTTTACGAGAGGTTCAGATTGAGGGAAAAAAGAGAATGCATGCCGCCGATTTTGCCCGTGGTTTTAATTTACAGGTGGGAACCATTTTAGAGTGAGGATTTAGACTCCTCCTATGCCCCCCCTTTTCACAGCCGATGAGCCGCTCTTTCCCGACCCGCGGCTTGCCGATCCGGAGGGTCTTGTTGCGGTAGGGGGAAAACTTTCCGTCGAACGACTTGCGGTCGCTTATCGATCGGGAATTTTTCCTTGGACCGATCGTCCCGTGACCTGGTGGTCTCCCAATCCCCGGGCTATTTTTGAACTCAACCCCCTCGTTCTTTCTAAAAGTATCCGTCGATTGTTGAAGCAAAACAAATTTCGAATCAGTTTTGATGAGGCCTTTGGGCAAGTGATTCGAGAGTGTGCAAAAGTGACTAAAAACCGAGAGGAGACTTGGATCTCACAACAGTTCGTTCGCGCCTATAGCGACTTTCATTTGGCCGGATATGCCCACAGTGTCGAGGTTTGGCAAGAGCAGGAATTGGTGGGGGGGATTTATGGAGTCGCGATTGGCGGTTTCTTTGCGGGGGAGTCAATGTTTCATCGTCTCCCTGATGCCTCAAAATTTGCACTCGCCCATCTTTTGACTCATTTAAGTCAGCGAGGATTCCTTCTCTTTGATACCCAAGTTCTCAACCCCTTTACCAAACAGATGGGGGCGATTGAGATTCCTCGTGATCTCTACTTGCAGCGACTCCAACAGGCGGTTGGTAAATCGGTCCGATTTCAGTAACTTAATAAACTGGGGTAAAACTTGGCGATTAATCGTCAGAACGTCAGTTGTTTTTCGATCTCAAAATCTTCCTCTTCCAAAAAGGTCAAGGTTCTCGATTCCGACCAACATTCCCCCTGACAATTTTCCGGAAGAAATCCGCAATGGCCACCGGAATGGGGGGTCTCAAGAAAGAGATGTTTATGCTCCTTGGCGAGGGCCGTCGGATAGCAGGAGGCGGTGAGAAACGGATCGTTACGTGCGTTCACAAGCAGTGTGGGGATCTTAATCTCTTTGAGATAATTTTGAGAACTCGCTTGTTGATAGTAATCTTCGGCATTCTGAAATCCATGGAGAGGGGCGGTAAAAAGATCATCAAATTCGTGGAATGTCTTGATTTTGGGGAGTCGATCAAAGGGAAGATGATCCGGAAGAATCGCCCGTTTTTTGAGAATTTTTTCGCGCATCGTTTTGAGAAAATGTCGCATGTAGATTCGATTTTCAGAAAGGGCCATGCGGTGCGAACTGGCAGAGAGATCGATGGGAACGGAGAAGGTCACGGCGCGACTAATTCGCGGATCATGGGCTC
>CAMCSM010000025.1 GCA_945877805.1 Methylacidiphilum caldifontis
ACTGGAAAGATATGGGTTCATCATTCCTTGGAGTACCGTCGGGATACAAACGTAAACCTGACTGGGTTCAACCGCCGGATGCGGAAGACCGCACGTCCGGTGGTGTGGAAGGGTCACGGGAAGTAAAAGCCCGTGACCCCATCCGATCAGTTTTTATCACCATTTTGGTGATATCGTTTGTGAGGTATATCCATTCCCAATGCAAGAAATGGGTTTATATATCTTAGGAAGTTTACTTCACTAAGAGATCTCAGTATTTTTTTATTTCCTTAAGTTTACGCCTAAGCGCATTGCGGGATCGGGGATCGCATGGTTGAATCAGCTGCTGATTTTAGGCTAAAATTTAAATTGCCTGAATCGTCATGAAAGATGAAACTCTTTCGATGATCCCTATTCCCCGAATTTCCGAAAAGGGTTTTGAATCATGGGAAGAACTTTCAGCGCTGCTCGTCAGTGATTCCCCTCTTGATTTCAAACAGTCGTGGCTTCCAAAGCCTGAATCTCATTTCATGCCGGGATCTGTTTTTTTAGGACATGATTCTAATTTCTTGTTCGGCTATGCGATCCTTAAAGATCAATCCATCTTCAATGCTGCGAGTCAAAAAGGGGATAAAACATGGGAAATGGGAGATCTTTTCGAGATTTTTATTCAACGCGAGGATCAATCGAATTATGGAGAGTTTCATATTACCCCCGAAAATTTTCATCTGAGTTTATCTCTTCCCCCACTTGAATCCCGTCAAGGGATCTCCATTGATGAACTCCTTCAACGCTATTGGATCGAGCTTCCGGAGTTTACTTCGCGGGTCTGGATTGAGCCGGAACAGCAGCAATGGAGAGTCGTCTGGAAACTTCCTTGGGCTATTTTTGGAGAGGGAAAGCCTTGTTCTTTTCAATGGAAGATCGCTTTCTGTCGTTATGACTATGGCGAGAAGGGGAGGGCGCCTGTTCTCTCCTCCGTCTCACCTCTCACCCAATGTTCTTTTCATTGCCCGCACGAATGGCTTCTCTTTAGCTTAAATTCTATTTTATGAATCGAAAAGCAGAGAGACTCCAAGTTCACTCCCTCTACGGTGGGCGGTGTGCCTATTGTGGGACAGCGATCGAGATTCAGGAGATGCAGGTCGATCACTATCTGCCTTTGCGACGTCGAAAAAAAAATGGTCTTGAACGGGATTCGATCGACAATAAAAAGCCGGCCTGTCGTTCCTGTAATCATTATAAACGGGGGCTCCTTCCGGAAAATTTTCGTAAGGTTTTAAAAAAACTCCATCTGCGAATTGCCGAGCTTTATCATATCCGTGTCGCACGCTCCTACGGCATGATCGAGATCAAGCCGTTTGATGGGCAATTTTACTTTGAGAAAAAGCTTTCCATGCTTTCAGCAGAAGAAGCCGTCGCTTTAAATGTGCAAAAAAAGGTTGATCCTTGACCGAGTTCACTTTCGACTCTCACCGATCCTCCCATCAGTTCCGAGAGCCGTTTAATGATCACGAGTCCAAGTCCCGTCCCCCCGAAACGTCGTGTCGTTGAGGAGTCGGCTTGCATAAAAGGATTAAAGAGCAAGGGGATCACCGCTGGATCAATTCCGATTCCAGTATCTTGAACGATGATTTCCAAGGTGATTTCACCAAAAGATGGGATCGGCTCCTCGAGAACTCGAACGTTAACGGTAATTTTCCCTTTGCTGGTAAACTTGATCGCATTGCTAATCAGATTTTGAAAAATCTGTTTTAATCGAGTCGGGTCGGTCCATAGAGCACTCGGAATTCTCGGGTCAAGCGATAGCTCCAAGGTTATCCCCTTCTCTTTCGCTTTCAGTCTAAATAAAGTGCAGAGATCTTGGATGAGGGGTCCGATCTCCGCAGGATGTTTTTCCAGAACGATTTTTCCGGCCTCTATTTTAGAAAGATCCAGAATATCGTTCAGTAAATTCATGAGCGACAGGCCACTGGTTTCAATGATCCCGACAAATTCCTGTTGCTCCTCAGAAAGCTCGGTTCCCTTTAAAAGTCGGGCGAAACCGATCACGCCATTCATCGGCGTCCGAATCTCATGACTCATCATCGCCAAAAATTCGCTTTTCGAACGATCGGCCGCCTCGGCCGCCTCTTTCCCTTTGATCAACTGAGCTTCGGCCTCTTTAATTTTCGATTGATCCCAATTGATTCCCATCATTCGGATCGGATTTCCTGCTCGATCCGTTTGAAGATGAGCAAAGGCTTTGATATGTAAAATCGTTCCATCGGGACGCACAATTCGAAAGGCCGAATCAAAGTTCTGTTTCATTCTTAACGCCGTTTGAATATCCTCCTCGGCTTGAACTCGGTCCTCTGGATGCAACGAACGAACCCAGGTTTCATAGTGATGGGCATCTGAAGGAGCGACTCCATAAAGTTCGTACATTCCTTCATCCCAAAATAAATTATTATTGGGAATATCATAATCCCAAACGCCAATATGCGCACTTTTCGTTGCGAGAAGAAGCCGGTCGGCGGTCTTCTGGTGGAGCGCTAAACTTTCTTTGAGTTCTTGAGTCGATTTCTCCCGTTCTTGTTGAATCGCTGCCAAAAAGAGTCCGCTACACGCGATCACAAACAGATAGCCTTGAAGTAAAAAGAGTCCCTCCAGATCTTGATCGTTTTTAAAGAGCCCATGGGCGTTAATCGTGGCATAAATACCCAATCCCCCAAAGAGGATCATGCATAAGGTGATTCCTCGTTGATAAAATCGGGTTCCAACCCAAAAAAGAACCGGAAAAATCAAAAAAGTTTTCGGGGATGGATTGATGGAGCTAATACCGAATACATTAAAAATAAGTTCTGCAAGAATCAAAATAACCACAAAAACGAGTCCCCATTCAGCCCACTGAGGAGCTCTCCAATTCGGAAAACGCCTCCAGCATAAGCAAAAAGGGGTGATCAAAAGAACTCCCATGGCATCCCCAATCCACCAAGTGACGATCTTCATTCCGATTACATCCACAGGAATCACGTTGAAGAGGGCTAAAGAGAAACCCCCGATGGAGGCCGCCGTCAAAGTTGCCCCCATAACGCTGACCAAAAGAAAGTAGAAGAGATTCTTGGGACGATCTAAATCCAGAGAGAGCTGAAACCATCGAAAAGCGGAATAAGCGATCCAGGCGGAGAGTGTGCTTCCGATCGTCGATAAAATCCCCACGGCGTACGGAACGGTTTCACGGTGGAATAACGGAAGGACCCCACTCGTTACAAACGTTCCTAAGACAACAGCCGGAAAAAAACGCCCTCCGAAAAGAAGCAGGATCGCAAGCGCAATCCCCGCAGGGGGCCACATCATCGAGACATTGAAATTAACAAAGGGGAGCAAGAGCCCGAGCTCTCCCCCCAAAAAAATAAGGGCGACGAAGAAAAGTTGGAGGGCAAATTCTTTGAGGCGGCCCCCCTTTTGAGGATTGAGTAAAGGAAGCGTATTCATATCTCATGGAACATAGAATCGATGAAAAGAAACGTGGCTCGGGGCGGAATCGAACCGCCGACACAAGGATTTTCAGTCCTCTGCTCTACCGACTGAGCTACCGAGCCATTCCTTGAAAGGAGTTGTTACACTGAGTCATTTACTCTGAAAGTTCAATCCTAATTTCAAAATAAATACGGGGGTCTCTAAGGAAGGCAGGGAAAATGCCGGATTCATCACAGGGTAAACGGAGGACAACGGAGGTTATGATTGTTTTTAACCCATTTCTTGCATTAGAACTGGAGGGGCAGTGGCCCACTGCCTTCCCCATTCCCCCGGAGGCACAGAGCCTGTGCCCCTCCATTTTTTATCACCACTTTGGTGATATCGTTTGCGAGGTAAACCGATTCCTATTGCATGATCTGGGTTCCTAAAAAGGAGCCGTACCCCTCTTCAAAGGTCGGGAATTTTAATCGCCAGCCCAAGGCCTGCAATTTCTGGCTGGAGATCCGTTTATGGGTCCAGCCCCGCTTTCGCTGATGGTTCTCCGCCGCATAGGGGGGGATCGGCTTGCCGGTTTTTTGAGCGAGCCACTGATAAATTTCAATGTGATTCGAAGGCCGTTGATCGGTGAGATTAAATATTCCAGATAGATTGTTATTACCGACTAAGAAGGTAATTCCTCCGGCGACATCATCGCGATGGATTTGGTTCACCCATCGTTTTCCCTCTCCTTCAATCACGGCGCTTCCTTCCATGAATTTTTGGAAAAGGATCGAACGCTGCGGTCCATAAATCCCTGAGGGGCGAACGACGACCCCCCTTTTTTCTAGGGCAATTTGCTCTGCTTTTAATAATACCTGTGACGTAGCCGCACTCGGATTGGTTTCTGACGTTTCATCAACAATCGATCCATCGATTTGTCCGTAAACGGAGGTCGAGGAGACAAAAAAAAGTCGCGCTTTAGGCAGATGCGCCGCAAGTCGTTGCATCCCTTCAAAATAGACTTTCTCATAAACCGCCACATCCCCGCGTCCGGAAGAGGCGATATGAATCGCGAGATCAAAATCGTGAGGAAGAGCCTCCCAAGCATTCGCTTCGGTGAAATCTCCAATGAAAGGGTTCACTCCCAGCACTCGAAGTTCTCGAGCGGAATCGTCACCACGCACCCATCCCGTGACTTCATGACCTAATTCACAGAGGTTCTGTGCGAGTTTTTTCCCAACAAAACCGCAGCCTAAGAGAAGGATTTTCATTTACGAAAAGAGTGATCCCTTATCAATAAAGGGAATTTTATTTCTTTGCCGCCGCTTTAATATATTCCTTGAGCCGGCCGGCGACTTTTTCAGAAACGATCGATTTAATGTGAATATAATTCCCGCGATAAGTCGTTTCTAAGACCTGTCCCCCACTATAAATTTCTGAAATGAGCGCGGCCTCTTCTTGAGGAATTCTAAAGTTCACTTCTCGACGTCTCGCACGGAGTCGGGAGACGATCTCTTGAAAAAGTTGATCCATTCCCACTCCCGTCGCCGCAGAAATAGCCACCGATTGCGGGTATTGAATCAAACAACGCTCGACCAATCCCGGATTCTCCACGGCATCGATTTTATTAAAAACCGTGATCATCTCTTTCCCAGAGCATTCTAACTGCCCTAAGACATTGTGAACCGCCGTCATCTGATTCTCGAAAAGCGGATGACTTAAATCAACGACGTGCAACAGGATATCGGCCTCTTTGACCTCCTCTAAAGTCGCCTTAAAGGATTCCACGAGATGGGTCGGTAGTTTTTGTAAAAATCCGACAGTATCGGAGAGGAGAAGCGATTGTTTGTTCGGCAAAGTCGTTTTACGGGTCGTCGGATCTAAGGTCGCAAAGAGTTGATCGGCGGCAAAGACCTCCGATTTGGTGAGACTATTCAAAAGGGTCGATTTTCCTGCATTCGTATAACCGACGAGAGCGATCATCGGCCACTCATGGCGCTGACGTCCCTCGCGCTGAATCCCTCGATGACGCCGCACCTCCACCAACTCTTTTAAAAGTTTCGTGATCTTTTCCTGAACCCGACGTCGATCGACCTCAAGCTGAGTCTCTCCCGGCCCGCGAGTTCCAATTCCTCCCGATTGACGGGATAAATGGGTCCACATCCGAGTGAGGCGGGGAAGCAGATATTTCAACTGAGCTAATTCGATTTGTAGCTTTCCCTCACGGGTTTTGGCCCGTTGAGCAAAAATATCAAGGATCAACTGAGTCCGATCAAGGACTTTGCAGCCAAACATCTTCTCCAGATTTCTGCCTTGTGCCGGAGAAAGTTCATCATCAAAAACGACCGTTCCAAGCTCCATCTCTTTCGTGATCTTGGCGAGCTCCTCCGCTTTTCCTTTACCAATATAAAACGGTGCCGTCGGCGCAGGAAGTTTTTGAATCGCTTTATGGTAAACCGTTCCCCCAGCGCTTTTTACAAGTTGTTCGAGTTCACGCAGAGAATCCGTCAAATCCCAACGACTTTCTCCTGGGCATTCAACGCCGACAAGCATCGCTCTTTCTTGAGAAACAGGGATCGCTTTTTCTAAGAGCATGTAGGCCTTGGACCTGCTGAAAAGCGGTTCTGAGAAAAGCAAACGGGGAGCCCGTCAGTACGACGAATCGACTCAATCACAACAGCAGAGGGAGTATCAACGCTCAAATTCAATGGAATATACTTAGATTCCTTCCGAAACCATGTCAACTGCCGACGTGCATATTGCCAAGTCTCTTGTTGAATTCGTTCCAGAGCCAACGCTTCGGTCATCGTCCCTTTGAAAAGATCCGTCAAATGATTGTACCCGATCGCGGGGAGTCCTTTGACCCTCTCCTCTCCCCACTCCTCCACCAGTTCCTCCACCTCCTCTCTCCACCCTTGAGCGATCATTTGCACGGCTCTTCGGTCAATCCGCTGCCTCAACTCCTCACGATGAAGAAAAAAAGCGGAAAAGTCGGGGATTAACGGAGCCTCATGCCGTCGCTGCCACTCCGATAGCGGAATCCCTGTTCCCCGCTTGACCTCCAAGGCACGGATCAATCGTCGGGGGTTTTGCGTATCGATTCGACTCCAAATTTCCGGATCCTCCCGTTGAAGCTCCGCTTGCATCTGCGCCAAGGAGAGGTTCTCGATCTCCGCTCGAATCTCCGGATCAATCTCTGGGATCGGACTCAAGCCTTGGGTCAAGGCGCGATAATAAAGCCCTGTGCCACCAACGATAATCATCGGCTGTTCCAATGGGTGCCTCTGCTCTAAAAATCGCTTTGCCTCTTCTAAATAAGCAGCGACATCGAACGGTTGATCGAGATTCACCAGATCTAGCCCGTGGTAAGAGACCTCCGCTTTTTCCTTTAAGGTTGGCTTTCCGACTCCGATTTCCAACCCTCGGTAGACCTGCATCGAATCCATGCAAAAAATGGAAGCTCCGCATTGGATTGCGAGCTGATGGGCGACCTCACTTTTTCCAGAGGCCGTCGGCCCCAAAATAAATAAAATGGAGGAGGGCATTTCTACGGTTTTCTTTTTGATCCCATCTGTTTTTGGTTTTTTCTTGAGAATTGCTTCTTCCACCGATGATGCTCTGATAAAAGAGATTTCCAATCCTCTTGAATATCCATCATTTGATACTGAAGCTCCCGATAGTCCGAGCGAAGCTCCATTTCTGTTCTTTTGCGAATTTTTAAGAGACCCTTCAAATTCTTGAAGGAAAAACGCCACGCCGGAGTCCGTTGATGTTGGGTGAGCGTTTTCTGTCTCTCCCACAAATCCCTTTTGAGTTTTTGCAATCGGGCGATCAAATCCCCGATCCGATCCTCTTGAGCAGTCGCCACGGCTCCCGATCCTAAGAGTTGGAGCACCTCTCGAAGTCCATCAAGATCTCCATGATGATAAGCCTGTTGCGCTTGATTCCAGAGAGCCTTTTCACTGGCACTCCATTGAGTCGCTCGATCGGGATGAAGTTGTTTCACGATCTCTCGATAGGCGCGCTTCACCGCTAAATCATCACTTCGAGAACTCCGTGAGTGCGAGGCCGCCTCTTGATCCCCTTCCTTCCTGAAAGAGGATTTAAATCCAAACATCTTCTCGAACTCATTTGCCATCCCCTCCATGAATTCGTCAAAATCCCCCTCTCCCTCCACCTTATCCCAAAATGCATCATCGTCACGAAAGCGATCCGATTCCCTCTTTTCCTCTGCCTGTTGTTCCCGTCGTTTTTGAAAAGCGGCCATCGCCTCTGGATTCGTGATCAGCTCGTAGGCCTCTCCGGGATGTAATTTTTCCTGATAGACCAACTCGTCGACCTGAGCAAAGATCGATTGCTTCTCCGCAATTTTCTCCAGCATCTCCCGTGATTTTTCCATCAACTCTTTAAACTCTTGGTGAAGCCACGCCCGAAATTCCGGCTCGCTCTTCGAAACATGGAGATTGATCTCCTCCTCGCTCTTGGCAATTTTCTCGCGAATTTCAGTAATCTCTAAAAGCGTCCGCTCCCGAAGCACCGATCCATCGCTTAAAACCAACAGACGCACGGCATTCGCTTCCATTCCTGAGGCCGATAGGTTCTTCCGTTTTTTGATCTGCCTCTTTTTCAATGACCTAAAATTTCAAATAAAATCCGCCGTTTAGCAAGAGAAATACAGAAAAACAATATCTCGGTGACTGCCTCGGATCTAACGGATCCCCATCAACCGAATCTCAATCCCAAAATATCCCCATCTCTTGAGTCAAAACTACGAAAAATCTTAAATCGCCCCCAAAGCATGAACAATACGTAGAGATTGAGCGGGGGTAAACTTTGAGCCTCGACGAAGTTTAGAGGCGAGGGTGTGTTGATTGATCCCTGCCAATTTAGCGAGTTTTGCAAGATTCAATATTGGAGAGAGTCGCTGAATTTCCTCCATCGTACGATCCGGTTCAGGGATCGGATCGTGGTGCTTTTTCGCAACTGCTAACCAACCCCGAATTGCCAAAGCAAGTTCGTGCGCAGCTTCTTCATAAGTCTCGCCATGTGCGACGCACCCATTTAAAGCGGGGACCTCCCCAATGTAGGACTCATTCTCTTCGCTCCAATAGATCTTTGTCAAATATTTGAATGGTTGATTTTTCATTGAAGTGCCTCTCTGATTTTTTTTACATAGATCGGTTTAATTTCTTTACCATGTCGTGGAATATTGACGACACGACGAGTTTTCGGATGACGAAAGAAATGGTGGCTTCCTTCTCCATGGACAAGTAAAAAACCTTCTCTTTCAAGTACCGCCACCGCCTCTTGAAAAGTGATATTTCGATCTGACTTTCCTGAAAGAATTTTAGCTTTCAGCTTGTCCGCCTTACTCATTATTACATAGTGCACGATATATTGTGCATGTCAATCATCAACTAAACGGTCTTTCTTTTTCGTTTCACGAATGGTATTCCCTCCGTACCAAAATTATTTCCGCTTCCAGCGGAGAGATCTTCTCGTTTTACGAGCCTTTTCCCAGTCCGATGAGGCACAGAGCCTGTGCCCCTCCATTTTTTATCACCATTTTGGTGATATCGTTTGCGAGGTATATCCATTCCCAATGCAAGAAATGGGTTAAAGTAATAGGATTGCCTCAGAAGGGGGGAGGCTGCTAGCGTCCCCCTCTTATGACATCGGCACAGATTCGACAAAGTTATCTCGATTTTTTTAAAGAAAAGGAACATTCAATTGTTTCCTCCTCCAGCCTCATGCCAGATTCTCCAAATCTGCTTTTCACGAACGCGGGGATGAATCAGTTTGTTCCGATTTTCTTAGGCAACTCCCCTTGCCCTTATCCCACGGCCCGCGCTGCCGATACTCAGAAATGTATTCGCGCTGGTGGTAAACATAACGATCTCGAGGATGTCGGTTTTGACACTTATCATCACACTTTTTTTGAGATGCTCGGGAATTGGTCCTTCGGCAACTACTTTAAAAAAGAGGCGATCGAATGGGCTTGGGAGCTGATCGTCGGTCGTTGGAAATTTCCGGCGAATCGTGTCTATGCCACGGTTTATAAACCGGGTCCCGGAGATCCGGCCGATTTCGATCAGGAGGCCTACACCTACTGGGAAACGATTTTCAAAGCGGCAGGACTTGACCCAAAAGTGCATATCGTTTTCGGGAACAAAAAAGATAATTTCTGGATGATGGGAGATACCGGCCCGTGCGGTCCCTGCTCTGAACTTCACATCGATCTCACCCCTGAAGGGGATACCAAAGGGAAGCTCGTCAATGTCGGCGATGCCGCTTGTATGGAGATTTGGAATCTGGTTTTCATTCAGTTCAATGCCAATGCCGATGGCACTTTCTCGAAACTCCCCGCCTGTCATGTGGATACCGGAATGGGGTTTGAGCGGGTTGCCGGGATTATTCAAGGGACGAAAAACTTTACTGATTTCAAAAATGCTCGGATCTCGAACTATGAATCGGATGTTTTTCTGCCGATCTTTAAAGCAATCGAGGCAAAGGCCGGAAAGAAGTATAGCTCCACTTTACCGACCGATTCGGTCTCGAAAGAGGTGATCTCCTCCGATATCGCCTTCCGTGTGATCGCCGATCATTTACGAACCCTCTCCTTCTCCATTGCCGATGGAATCATCCCGAGCAATGAGGGACGCGGTTATGTCTTACGTCGAATCCTCCGGCGCGCGATGAACTACGGTCGTGATCTTCAACTCACCGAACCGTTCTTGCATTCGTTGGTTCCGGTGATCGCCGACCATTTCGGAGATGTTTTTCCGGAAACCCGGAAAAACATGAGTCGAATCACGGAGGTGATTCGGGGAGAAGAGGAGAGTTTTGTTAAAACCATCGAAAAAGGCACAGAAGTTTTTAATCGCTGTATCGAAGAGTTCTCTGCGAAATCGATCAAGACCTTTTCAGGGGAGGCGGCCTTTACACTGTATGACACCTATGGATTTCCATTGGACCTTACGCAATTAATGGCGAAGAAAGTTGGATTTGAAGTCGATGAAGTCGGATTTCAACAATGGATGGAAATCCAACGGAAGCGATCCCAAGCGGCACAGAAGAAAGAGATTATTAAGGTTTCCGAATCGGAAGATGCTTCGGTCGCGACGAAGTTTGTTGGCTATGACGGTTTGAAATCAGAAGCGATCGTCGTCAGCTTGGGAGAGGATTTTGTCGTTTTGGATCAAACCCCATTTTTTGCGGAAATGGGAGGCCAATTGGGAGATCAAGGAAAGCTCACCAACTCCAAAGGGGATTCGATCACAATTCTCAATACGATCAAAACGGATAAGGGGTCGATCGCTCATCGAATCGAGAAGAGTTGTATCGATAAACTTTCCAAAGGGGAAAAGGTCGCCGTCGAAGTTGAGACCTCTCGTCGTGCCCGTATTGAATCCCATCACTCCGTTACTCACATGATGCATTGGGCCTTGCGTGAAGTTCTTGGATCAACCGTAGGACAAAAGGGATCGTACGTTGGACCTGACCGACTACGTTTTGACTTTGCCTTCCATCAAGCGATGACCCCAGCTCAAGTGACTCAAGTGGAGTCGATGGTGAACGAGAAGATTTCCTTAAAGAGTCCAGTCTCTTCGACCGAACGAGCTTATTTGGAGGTCAAAGGGGACCCTACCATTCTCCAATTTTTTGGAGATAAATACGGTGATCAAGTTCGGGTCGTTGATATCGGTGGCTACTCCAAAGAGCTTTGCGGGGGAACGCATGTTAAAAACACGGCCGATATTGGATGGTTTAAACTGGTGAGTGAAGGAGCGATCGCGGCAGGGGTGCGACGAGTTGAAGCTCTTTGCGGAGTTGCCGTAGATGAATATTTGATCGATGAGGCACGAAAGCAGGAGGCCCAGCTTGAAGCCCTTCAAAGCCGTTTCCGTCAAATCGATCCGCAGTTCCGCATTCCTTTTTTTCCGCAGCTCGCTGGAGAGACGTTGGAAAAGCGCTGGCAGTCATTTGAAGCTCGTCAAACTATCCTCAAAGAGGAAGAAGGCCATCTTCGAGATGAGGAAAAAAAGCAAGCGAAAGCAATGGAGTCGGTTTTCCAAAAACTGGCCGCTGAAAATGCACCGGCTCTTGCGGGACAAGTCATCACGGTAAAAGAGATTCCGACTTTGATTCTCGATTTAGGGGAAGAGAAATCGGCCTATCTCCCCTTTTTGATCGATGCCTTAAAACGTCAGATCAAAGGGGTCATCGTTCTTGCCGGACAAGAGGCCGGTCGAGTCTCCTTGATGGCGAGTGTCGATGCGGGATTTACTACGAAAATTCAAGCAGGAAAGATCATCCAAGCGATCGCCCCGATTGTCGGAGGGAAAGGGGGAGGACGTCCCGACCAAGCGCAAGGAGCGGGGACGGAGGCCGGAAAGATCGGCGAAGCGCTCGCAAAGGCGAG
This sequence comes from Methylacidiphilum caldifontis, assembly GCA_945877805.1. Classification (GTDB taxonomy): domain Bacteria; phylum Verrucomicrobiota; class Verrucomicrobiia; order Methylacidiphilales; family CAMAQI01; genus CAMAQI01. Next base: position 11,843 of record CAMCSM010000025.1, read on the forward strand.
GGAGATGATCTAAGAGTGTCTCGCGCAGAGACGCTGAGGCGCTGAGTTTATGAGTTTAACTGAAAATGAGATTGGGACGAGAGTTATTTGTATCGCGATTGATATTCATCGTGAATTAGGTCCTGGATTATTGGAGAGTGTTTATGAAGAGGTTCTTTTTAAAGAACTCGTTAAAGAAGGTTTTACTGTTGAGAAACAGGTTTTAGTTCCGATTATCTTTCGAGGAGAACGTTACGCTGAAGGTTTCCGTGCGGATTTGATTGTCGAAAAGAAAGTCATCTTGGAACTAAAATCAGTTGAAAAACTAACCGCTGCCCACAAAAAACAGATTCAAACCTATCTTTCTCTGACAGATCTACGACTTGGTTATTTACTAAACTTTGGAGAAGCCTTAATGAAGGATGGAATTGTAAGAGCGGTCAATCGTCTTCCTGAAATTAAAAACACATGAATATAACAATACCCTTTTTAATCCCCCCACCTCTGCGCCTCTGCGTCTCTGCGCGAGACACTCCTTTTCTGGGGCACACACTATGAAAAAATATTATCTCTTCCTTATCTTCTGCCTCGCCTTCGGGTTCTGGGCCGGTCATGTGACGATGATCCGACATACGATGGATCAAATTGTGCCTCAAGGGGAGATTGTCCGCATGAAGGCCACGGGGATGAACTCCACCGAAGGGCCGGTTTGGATCAAAGAGGGATATCTCATTTTTAGCGATCTCGCAGGAAATGAACTTAAAAAATATGCCCTCGATGGAGCGATTACCGCTTATCGAAATCCCAGCTCCATGGCGAACGGCAATACCGTCGATCGACTCGGCCGCTTAATCACCTGTGAGACGGAAAACCGCCGTTTGGTGATCGAAGAGAAAAATGGGATGATTCGCACTTTGGTCGACCGCTGGGAAGGGAAAAAACTCAACGGCCCGAATGATGTCATCCTTCGCTCCAATGGAACGATTTGGTTCACCGATCCCGGCTATAAATTAGACCCTGATAAACGGGAGATCTCTAAAAACCAAGTCTATTGTTACGATCCCTTAACCCAAAGCTTAAAGATGATCCTTGATACCTTTGAAAAGCCGAACGGCCTCTGTTTTTCTCCCGATGAGAATCTTTTTTATGTCGGCGAGGCAGGGAAAGCCCATCAAATATGGGTTTTTGAGGTTCGATCCGATCACACCCTTGCGAATGGAAAGGTCTTTGCCACCTTAGAGCAAGGAGCCCCCGATGGAATGCGTACCGATGATCAAGGGCGCCTCTACGTCGCTGCGGGAAATGGGATTCAAATCTTTGAGCCCAAAGGACAATTGATCGGAACGATTCCGGTCGATGAGCCCCCTTCAAACCTTTGCTTTGGCGGCTCCGATCGTAAGATGCTTTTTATCAGCGCGAGAACCTCGCTCTATATGATCCCGCTTTTAGTTCGCGGTTCTTAATTTATTTACTTCTTTCCAACATAAGAAGCAATCCACTAGAATCAATGAGTCATGACCCAACGTGCGCAAATGCTCCGGAGTAAAAATTTTCGGCACATCAAATTCCGAGAGCCCGCGTTGGATCGTCATGACTTCAATCAACTCTTCGATATTCTCCGTGATTTAGAAATCGCCCTCTACGATAAAAAATTAATTCCGGTCGCTCACTGGCGTCATATGAGCATTAAGCTCGATCGCCATTTCTTACATAATGAGGAGGCCCTTACCCCTCTCGATATCGAAACTCTCTTCGATGCCATTGAAGTGATGAACGATCAGATGAATCAAGGGTGAACACGGATAGAAAGGGATTCATGATTGTTATTTCTCTTGGTATTTTTTTCGATTGAATTAGGTTCTGGTGGTGGCGGCTCGTATTCAGAATGTATTGGTTTTAGGAGATGACCGATTTCCTCGGCACCGTCGGATCTCGCGTTTTTTGTTTGAGGCAGGGGAAAAGGCGGGGGTCCATGTGATTACGCGGGATGTCTCAGCCCTCTGGGAGGCTTTTGAGACGATCAAAGAGGAGAGCGAGGAGGAGCGACAGCTCGGGCATTTGGGGTTGGTCGATCAGTTGATGAAGATGATTCTCGGATTTGAGGTCGATCATGTGATTTCGTTGGATTCCAGCAGTCTTCTCGTTCCCTTTATTCTTCTTCAAGAGGGCCAGCCGTTAAAGATTCATCATTTGTGGCTTCATCCGCTGAACCAAATTTTAGCGTTTTGGGATTGGAATTCGCTCCAGTTGGGACCCTGGCAAAAGCCGTTGATCCATGAAAAGTGTCGACACTATTACATGCAGGATACGCTCCAGATTCTTCCGGGAATGGCCTGGTCCTTTCTTCGTCCGGGGGCCCCTCGACGTTATGTCGATCTCGATCCACAGCCTAAACAGCTCGGAAGAATCGCTTGTGAGTTGGATCCTTCCTATTTACCTGATTTCGATCCGGAATTGTTGACACGTTTAAAATCGACTCAAAATAGTTTTGATTTTTTAGTTTCCTTTGACGGGCTTCGGGAGTTTGATCGAATCCCCTATATGAATCTTTGGTACCTATATACGGCACGTGAGGATTTAGATATTTTTGGAGCCGTGGATTTATTAAAACTTTATGAGATCGAGGCCAAACCGGAGCTTGATCGTTATGATAAGAATGCGGTTCTTTCTCGTTATCGAGCGCATCTTCATCTCATGTGCCCTGTGCTTTTGGGGCCTCCTTATGAACGGATTCCGGAGTCGATGGCGATGGGGTCGGTGCCGATTTTGCTTTCTTCAGATTTTTATGTAAGCCCTTGGACGGGGGTGATCGTTGTTTCTGGGGAGACGCAGTGGAATACCGTTCGGGCTGACTTTAAGGAGCACCCGGTCGATTGGCATCTCTTTGCGCGAAAGAATCAGGTCGCGATTGAGAGTGAAGGTCTTTGGGAGCATCGATTGAAGACGATGATTGAGGGGGATCAATGAGTCGTAAGGTGCTTTTTTTATCGAATGATCATTCGGTTCCTTTTGCCAAAACGACGGAGTTTATGGCCTCCGCCTGTGAACGTTTAGGTCATCAGGCGGTGGTGCGTGATACCTTCCCCTCTCGGATTCAGAGATCGATGTTGGGGGATAAATCGCAAGAGTTGCCGATGAAACGTTTAGCGGAACATTGGTCCGAGTTTTTAGAGGATTTGCAAATTGATACCGTGTTAGGGCTCGATCTCTTTTGGCTTTTTTATCCGGAACCTTTTTTTAATTCAAGTTGCGTGAAGACCATTGGATCGATCTGGTTTGATGATTTTCGCAGTTGGATTACTTATCCAACGAACGTCTGGTTTTCGAGTAGTGAGATGAAATTTCAGTCGATCATTCGGCATTCGAAGGTTTGGCATGTTTTTTACGGCGCGAGTATGGCGCAAGAGGCGCGACTTTTTGGGGTCGATCAGCAATTGAGTTCGCGACTCGCGGCTCCGGCGGAGTTTTTGAAACAGAAGTTTCCCTGTGAGATTACGGATAAAGCGGTTTTTATTGGGAATCCCGGTTTTCGAGGAGCTCCGCATCAGGATGCGATTGATTTGATGAAGTCGGGGGGAGATTTAGTTTCGCTGCGGATGTTGAGTCGGGATCATATTTTAAGAGCAGGGGATGAGGCGGTGCAGAAGTGGTTTCGTCTGGAGCCACAGACACGAGAGTTGCTCGCAGTAGCGATGGAGGTCAAGGCGAAGAATCCCTTTTCCCCTTCCTTAGAGCTTTTAAAAATAGCAGGGGAGATCTATCCGAAGGCTTTTGCATTTGCGAATGATCATGGGATTTTGCTCGATTTCACGATGTTGGTGAAGTTGGTGACTCGTTACGATCGTCCCGCTTTGGTGATGCGTTTGTATGAGAAGGGGCTCGTTGATGTTTATTCCAATGAGACAGAGTGGGCTCCTTATGGGGTAAAGGCGGGGAAGAATATTAACTTGGGGGAGCTTCCGGAATATTATCAGAAATATACCGTTCATTTGAATGGCGCAAATCCGTTACGGGATGCGACGGGAAATGAGAAACTTTTTGAGATCGCGGCCTCCGGTCGGGTTTCAGTGAATTTACGAAGTCCGGATGTGATGAGCTGTTATCCGGAGCCGGAGATCGTTGCGGGGGAGACGTTGGAGGAGTTGGAGACGAAGACCTGTGAGTTGTTAGCCAATCCCGAGGAGGCCTTAAGGCGAGGGGCGATGGCGAAGCAACGGACGGCCAGAGAGCATTTGTGGGAGCATCGATTAAAGGATATTTTAAAGGAAATTTGAGAAGATCTCTTTTCGCGTGGCAAAACGGTCCGACTTCGAACTAGATTTCGTCACTCAGGAACAGGAGCATTTCAGCGCGGCCTTCTTGAAACACTGGGAGGCCTGTTATACGATGAATGAATCCTGGGGATTCAAGAAAGGCGACAACACGTGGAAAAGCTCCCAGACAATTTACGCCAAACTGAAGGACATCAATGAAAAGGGAGGCAATCTCCTGCTGAATGTTGGGCCTGATGGGAATGGCCAGGTTCAGCCGGAAGCGATCGTCATCCTGAAAGAAACAGCGCAATTGCTGAAAGATAAACCGATCCGCAAGAACATACCAAAGATCGCCAAGGTTCCAGGAATCATCCAGAAATCAAATAGTAACAATTGAGCGCACAACACACCGTGACGATTGCGCTCACCAGCCTAGCGGGTTTTGGACATTGACTGATTTATAATCAACGATTGCCATTTGTCTCAATCGTCGGATTAATTTCGAGATCTGATTTCACCGAACTCTCCTTTGTTTCTAAGGCTTGAACCCTTTTTAAGGCAGTACTCAATTGCTCTACCTCTGATTTGAGAGAGTCGATGTTCTTTTCTTGGTTTTGTAACTGAACTTGAGTCTTTATCGTTTGCACTTGGGAATCTTGACTGCGACTGATCAGATAGACTCCAATGCCGATCATGATCAATACGCCGATAATCATCGAAATTCCCTGAAAAACAATAAGCCCTGTCAACCAAGAGGGAGAGTGCGGATTGCCTGCGAGAATCGTCTGATGAAACGGAAGTTGGGGCTCGCGACTTAAAACAGCCTGAACAGGGGGAGGGGTGGGAGGGGCTGGTTCATATTCAGTCTCAACCACACACTGATTGTCTTTGAAAGAAAGGATAATCTTTCCATCTCCTTTTGAAACCGGTGCGTCCATAAAAAGAGCTTAATCCGATTTCAATGAGGCTTCAACCTAGAAAAATCTTGGTTCTCTAAAAAACGTCGTTAGGATGGGAGGAATGACCTTCTTCTCACTGGTTTCTTTATTTGTTCTCATTTTAATCACCCCCGTGGGGGCGCAAACCCCTGCCGGGCGAGAGGATCTTGAATCGGAACGCCGTAAAGTGCTGCGCACGGCCGATCTCGTCGATTCAATTCAAAGTGCGCAAGAGCAACTTCAAACAGAGATCGCGGAGTTAAAAACAAAAAGTAAAACTGCCCAAGAGCAACTCGATGCCGTTCAATCAGAAAATCAAAAACTGCGAACCGATCTTGTGACCCTCAAGTCGGCGATCGAAAAGAGTGAAGAGGCACGGCTCAAGGAAAGAGAGCTGCTGCTCAAAGAAATCGGAACTCTTTTCAGTGAAAAAACAAAGTCCTTTCCTCAAAGCAATGGAGATGCCCTCCTCAAAGTTCGTGACGAAGAATTTAACGCCAAAAAGCCAACGAAGGAGATCGCTCCTTCCCAAGAGTTAAAAGAGCCGAAAGAAAAAGGATTTTATCACGTCGTCGAAAAAGGGCACACCCTTTCTGGAATCGCAGAGGCCTTCAAACAGCAAGGAGTCATTGTGACCATCAATGAGATCCGAAAAGCGAACGGTCTTTCCAAAACCGATGTGATCCACGTCGGACAAAAACTTTTTATCCCCAAAAAATAGATCCTGACTCTTACTGACCAATTTATAGGTCACTGATCTAAGTCAGCTTCCTAACGCTTTTTCTTTCAGCGATTTTAGAACTCACATTGAACAATAACTTATCCATTTTTTTCCCTGATTTTTTTCGCTTTAAATAATTGAGAGCCTCTGTCACGTGACCTCGAAAATCGACATCGATGGCTGATATTTGAGGAACGCAGCACTCGGTCATCAGGGTGCTTCCCATCGAGAGAATGGAAACATCCTCAGGGACCCTAAGGCCTAAATCCAAGCATGCGTGGCGCGCTCCCACTGCAGAAAAATCATTATAACATAAAAAAGCGGTTGGACGAAACTTTGGATTTCGGAGCGCTTTTATTACAGCCGCATGGGCCGCATGAAATACAGAAGAAAACGTCGAAAGATCTAACTTAACAATAAATGATTTTCCATGAAATTGATCGCTTAATCCGCATTCTCTCCAATTCGATTTAATCGCTTCGATATCATAATCAAAACCAGAGGTAACGAAAGAAATCTCACGGTGCCCGTGTGTGATTAAATGAACAAGAGCTCGAATGATCCCTTGACTTCCATCCGATACGACTGAAGGAATTCCTTCAATACCCACACCGACAGAAACGACCCATCCTTGACTCTCTCGAAGAGCGGCTCCGACGATCCCATTAATATCTGGAATTCCACCGAGGATACAGGTCGGAGTTTTCGATGTTAATATTTTAGCAATACGGGAATCATTCCGGTTATGAAGAAAGAGGATTTGAGCCTCCCAATTCATTTTTTTGGCCTCAATTTTAAACTGCTCTAAAAGTTCGATGGTATAGGGATTTATGTGACTTAAAATAATATTGATATGGTTCGAATCTAATATCGAAGAAACATTAGAATGGATCCTTGTTTTACGTCGAACTCGATAGCAAAGTCCATCATGAATTAACTGCTCGACCCCTCGACGTGCGGTGAGGTAGCTCACTTTTACAAGTTCAGCTAATCGTCTTTCCGAAGGGATCGCATCATTTACTGATAATTTTTTAGAGAGAAAAAGATTTTTGACGTAATCTTGAACCAATTCATGTTTATCTTTTTTCTGAGAAAAAGGTTTCTGTTTTATGGGTAGTTGTTGGGCTTTTTTAATTTTCGATGGCATAAAGAGTTTTTTCTTTGGTAGGCAACTTTAAAGTTTTCATCGGCGTCCTAACTGCTGATCTTTGACCCATTTCTGCCGGAAAACTGGGCAACAAGTTTGCCATTTGTTATTTTGATTTGTTTGTGTTTTTCAACCACGTTTCTGCGGCCTGACGCCAGGCGTCATTCCAACCGCACTACTTTCCTTGCTTCATATGAAGTAGGATAGCCATCGAGTGGGATTTTATCCACTCGAAAATTTCTCTTCGTTACTTTCCTGTCTCTGGTTTATCCCTCATATTACACTTCTCCTTGCGACGAAGTGTTCCCCAGTTTTCCGACCGAAATGGGTCAAGATCTGCTAGTTAGGACAATTAATATTAAACCCAAATTTTGCAATAGACCCCTTTTACTCCAAAATTTGCCACATCTCCGTCCCGCATATGCGCATATGCGGGACGGTCTTGGCTTCTGCCAAGACAGTTTTTTGCTCCGAAAGTTTTCGGAGCAAAAACTGGGTTAAACTGTATTTTTTCATGCTTTCCCGATTCAAATAGTTTATTAATGTGAGGAATGGCTCTTTTTAGCGATACCTTTATCTTTATCATGGCAGGGGGAAGTGGTGAACGTTTTTGGCCGCTCAGTCGCCAACGTAAACCGAAGCATCTGCTCCGCCTCTTCTCTAAAAAGACGCTTCTCGAAGAGACCTTAGCCCGTTTTACTGATCTGATCCCTCCGGAGAATCTATTTATTCTGACGAATAAAATTCAACTCGAGGAGCTCCGGCTCGCAGTTCCCGATTTTCCGGAAAAACAGATTGTGATCGAGCCGACGAAACGAGATACCGGGCCGGCGACCGCTCTTGCCACGGCGATCGCCTATCAGCGCAACCCTAATGCACGGATCGGCCTTTTCCCTTCCGATGCGCTCATTCAAGGGGTGCCGACTTTTCGTAAACATCTTCAAGATAGCTTGGAGCTTCTCGCTCAAGAAGAGGCCTTCATTACTTTCGCAATCCCGCCACGCTATGCCTCCACGGGCTTCGGTTATTTAGAGTATGGGGCCTCTCTCTCTACAGGAAAGGAGAATACCCCTTTTGTGGAAGTCTCCCGTTTTATCGAAAAACCGAATCCGACAATGGCAAAGGAATATCTCGAATCCGGCAAGCACGGCTGGAACGCCGGGATCTTTCTTTGGAAGGCTGAAACCTATCTCCAAGAGTCGATGCGCCTGGTTCCGGAGTTTGCGACCTTCATCCGTGAATATCCGAATCAAAATCCAGAGGCCTACATTCAAACACGTTTTGTGAAACTTCCTAAAATCTCTGTTGATTATGCGATCATGGAAAAAGCGCGACGAGTGATCGCCGCTAAAACCGCTTTCGATTGGGATGATGTCGGTTCTTGGACTGCGGTTCAAGATCACCTCGGCTCCGACTCCGATAAAAACCTTTTTTTAGGAAAGGTGTACTCCATCGACTCCCATTCCAATATTGTTCACACCTCCTCTCGCACCGTCGCACTCTGCGGTGTTGATAATCTCGTCATCGTTGAGACCCCTGACGCGATCCTGGTCTGTCACCGAGATAAGGTGCAGGAGATCAAAAAACTGCATCCTCAACTCCCTCCCGATCTTATTTAATGAAAATCCTCTTAGTGAAGTAAACTTCCTAAAAGTCATTTTCAAATAAGGAAAACAAGAAATCATGGAATCCTCGCTGCTTCGACTTCTTCTGAAAAATTCCTCTGATTTTCTCTCCGTACCCCATCTTTGCCAGCAGCTTCAATTGACCGATCGGCAATTAACGGATCTCCTCAAAACGCTTACCTCCTGGGGATATACCTTCGAAACCCATCCGACCCTAGGAGTACGCTTGCTTCAGCTCTCCTCTGCACTTCATCTCGACGAACTCCGCGCTCGGCTACCTCAGGATCATCCTTGGACTCTCTTTCATCTTAACGAAACCCCTTCGACGATGGATTTTATCAAGCGGGAAGGGATTCGAGGAGGAGCTCATGGGACACTTGTGATCGCAAATAGTCAAACGGCCGGTCGTGGTCGGCATGGACGAAGCTGGAATAGTCGCCCCGATCTTGGGCTCACCTTTTCCGTTCTTCTCCGGCCCGATTTTCCGCTTCTCTGTTACTCGCGCCTCACCATCATTGCCGCAGTCGCGACCTTGCAAGCCGCGGAGCGAATGACGCACCTCCCCCTTCAAATTAAATGGCCGAACGATCTCATGATTGGCAAACGAAAACTTGCGGGAATTCTTACCGAGGCCCATCTCGATCAACGGAAACAGTCCTTTGCGATTCTTGGACTTGGAATCAACCTCATGCAGGAATTAGACGATTTCCCTGAGGAACTTCAAATCAAGGCCAGCTCACTTTTCATCGAATCTCAGCGATCGATTCGTCGCACCGATTTTCTCGTTGAGTGGATAGAAAGATTTCAAAACGGGCTTTCACTGCCTTTCGAGGAGATTATTCGGTTATGGAAATCTAAATGTCTCAACCTTGGGGAGTCGATCGTTGTCACGACTCCTCAGGGAAAAATCCAAGGAATGGCCCTGGATCTCGAATCGAACGGAGCACTCCTTCTTCGTGACGACCACGGAAAAATCCACTCGATTCTCAGTGGACTGATCGAGCCGTAAATTTTCCCCGCTCACATCATTCACATGGCCGGCCACCGTCACCTTAACCATCTGGAGCCATATCTTCTCGCTCCGCTAAACTCCAAAAGCAATATGCAGATAACCTTGCCCAGAAGTTTGTTTAACTATTTAAAAGCATATTATGTAAATATCTACTAAAATAGTTATTTACAAATTACTTATTTAAAGTAATATTTTAGAATGAGTGAAGTTAAGGCAAAAGAATGCATTTTTTCAGTTCGATCAAAAGAACAGTTGGGGGCCGCATTTCTAAGCTTGAGGAAAATGAAGAAAATCTCTCAAGTCCAACTTAGTGACCTGACCGGAATTCGCCAATCGACAATATCCGGATTTGAATTAGGAAAAATTGCCATTCAGATTGATTCTTTATTCCGCTTATTAAATGCATTAGAGGTCGAATTCTTTGTTAAACCCCGATCGCGAAAAAGTGAGATATAGTCTTGAAAAAAAGAACATTAGATCTGTTTTCTAATCAGGATTTAGTTGGGAAGCTGACTAAAGAGAAAAGCGGGGCGTTGTATTTCGTGTATTCAAATATGTGGATAGAGTCGCCTTTAAAGTATGCGATTTCACATTCAATGCCAATTTCCGTAAAGCCATACACAGGGAGTGTTGTAGAGAATTTTTTTGAAAACTTATTACCAGACGACGCTGAAGTAAAACGTCAAATAATGAGTAGAAGAAAAGGGGAGGGGACTGACGCATTTTCATTATTAGAAGTGATCGGCCGGGATTGCGTAGGGGCCCTTCGATTTTTACCCGAAAACCATCAAGAAACTCCAAACAGCGCAGAGATCCCGATATCCGATGAAGCGATAAAGGGGATGCTTGAAGATTTAGAGGTATCCCCGTTAGGAATTTCTAACGAAGAACAATTTCGTATCTCCGTCGCTGGGGCGCAATCCAAAACCGCATTACTTAAAAAAGCGGGCAAATGGTGGATACCAGGGGGAACGAGCGCGACTACGCACATCATTAAGCCGGCAATTGGGATGCTAAAAAATGGAACGGATATGCGACTGAGCGTAGAAAATGAATTCTTTTGCTTAAAATTCCTTTCAAATACACCAATTAAAACCGCTGAAGCCCATATTGAGGACTTCTCAGGTAAAAAAGCTCTTGTCGTTAAAAGATTTGATCGCAAAGAAACGCCCAAGGGGCTTATTCGGCTGCCACAAGAAGATTATTGCCAAGTTTTTGGGGTTTCCTCGAACAAGAAATATGAAACCGATGGGGGACCGGGAATATTAAAGATCCTTGGACATCTCCGCGAATCGGATACTGGATCAGAAAACCGAGTAGATTTCTTCTTTGTACAACTTTTATTCTGGTTATTGGGAGCCACTGACGGACATGCGAAGAACTTTAGCATTCTTCTTCAGCCCGGCGGGGGGTTTATATTATCTCCGATCTACGACGTTATTTCTGCTCAACCAGTCTACGATGCAGGACAAATCACCAGAAATAAGATGAGATTAGCAATGAAGGTTGGAGATAATAATCGAGACGTAATCGATCGATTAGAGGCACGGCATTTTATTCAAACAGCCATCGCTGCAAAGTTCCCGGAAAATGCAGTTAAAGATCTGTTCGTCAGGGCAAAAAAGAATATCCCTATATTTTTAGAAAAAACTCTTAACGAGCTCCCAAAAGATTTCCCAGAGAAAATATCTCAATCAATCGCAAATGGTGTCCTTGAACGGTTAAAGAAAATAGAAGTTTGAAGACGTGACCCAAATCATTGAAAATAGGCAGGACAAAGCATTTCGTGCATGGCTCGACATCCATCATCGATCAAGCCGTCGCTTAATACTGTCGATTGCCCGAAAGCTTAAGCTTGAGGACTTAACTCTATCCCAGGAGGCGATAGAGGATGCGATTCTCCAGTATTCTAATAACCCCGCTGCACCAAAATTACGAGCACTTCCAGTGGCTTAAGTTGTTCGTTTTACGAACCTTTTGTGGTTAAAAATGAGTTTGATTTATTTTTTGAGTTTCAGAAAAAGTTGTTCGATTTCATCGACATGTTCGTCGAAGGTTTTTAAGGCGGGATTATTCAGGGCGATATTGTGCCAGAGCTTGTCGCACAGGCTCTTGTTTTGGAAAACCTCTCGTACGGTAATAAGAAGGGAGTCGGAATTTGTCGGGTTGAAGATCAACCCATTTTCACGATCTTGCACGAACTCTCGGACTCCGGCTCGATCGCTGACGATGAGGGGGACTCCGCGACTGATCATCTCGAGGCCGACGAATCCAAGGGTTTCATCCCAGAGTGAGGGAATCAGACAGAAATCGGCCTCGGCAGCGATTCGATCGAGATCCGATTCTTGATAGCGTCCGTGATAAAAAAAATGGGGAGAGTCGACGGTTTGTTGGGGAGTGGCTCCGTAAAAATGAAGTTCAAAGGGGAAACCCTCTTGTTGAAGTTGGGTAAATGTGGTGTGGAGAAGCTCGGCTCCTTTGTAGGGGGCATGAACATTGAGGGCAATGAACTTGAGTCTCTCCCGAGATTTTTTTAACCTAAATTCGGCAGTTAAAATGGAGGGGCAGTGGCTCACTGCCTTCCCCGTCCCGGGAGGCACAGAGCCTGTGCCCCTCCAAATGGGACTCACCCTTTGGGTGAAGGGTGGTAGAGAGGTAAATACGGCTTCAACTGCCGAATTTAGGTTTAAACGAATTTGTGGGTCGATTTTTTGGGTGCTTGCCGGATGGGCATGAAGTACTTGAAGGTTCGAAAGCGTTCCCGCGAGTTGATGAAAGAGATCTGCTTGATGTTGGGAGATGCAGTGAATGACGGTTAGGGAACGAAGGGCTTGAATCGCGGCTTCGCGTCGTTGGGAGTAGAAAGGGGAGGGGATTTGATCTCGATTCCAAAATCGATTGAGACGCAGGAGAAGATTACGAAATCGACAAAGGGTGGTTTGAAAAAAGGATTGAGGCGCAAGAGAGTCGATCCACAAATTGATCCAGTGAGTCATCCAGAAGGTAGGGTAATGAAGCGTCTCTTGGCAGCATTCGTGACAGGTGAGTTCCTTTGCGCCGAGTCGACAGGGCTTTTGATCGGGAGGGAAAAGATGGGCGGTGGGACAGAGTGAGAAGTAATCGAGGGCGGTAAAGTGAGTGGGGATTTCTCCTTGGGCGATTTCTTGGAGGAGCTCAAGAGGAAGCCCAAAAAGACTTTGAAAGCTGATCAGATCCGGAGCGACCTCTGCGATGATTTCGAGCACCGTTTTACGCAGTTTTTGCGACGGTTTAATTTCGAGATGAGGGGAGCGTGTTCCGACTCCCCCCTGTGGATAGACTCCGGGATAAATGCCCCCGTTGTAGAGATGATAGATCGGAAATTTTTCAACGGTTTTTTTCCAATGCATCCACGGAAAAGGGCTGACCTCTGCCAGACAAAGGAGCGTGACTTCGTGTCCTCGTGCAACGATTTGATCAATGACGGTTTCTTGATAGGAATTCGATTTTCCGCGAAGCGAGGTGAGGCCTCCTGTGATAAAAAGAATTTTCATCGGGTGATCGATTTTTTAAAGGCGTGAAGAAAGTCGTTAGGAAAAGTGAAAAAAAGTCTTAGCAGCAAGGAGAGGGAGGCCGCTTTGCGAAGGGAGGGTTGAAAGCGGAGGAGGAGTTCCTCGAAGGTCTGCTTTTGGATCGATCTGTTTTTTGAGGTCTGTGGATATTTTTTGAGAAATGCGTTCCAGAGATCGAGGTAACGAGGAACGGTTCGTTGGAGGAGATCCGGTGATAGAGAGGGGGATCTCCCGCGTTCGAAGGTGATGAGGGTTTGGAGCTCTTGAATGATTTGAGGGGAGTATTCGAGGTCGGGGAAAGAGTTTTGAATGTGATCTCGGGAGATCAATTCAATTTGAGCTCGCTGTTCCTGAGCGCGAAGCGAGGATTCATTGCCTCCATGAACACGGTAATGGAGGAGTTTCTCGGGGAGATTAAAGCCAAGGGAGTGATCGAGGATTTTACTCCATAAATCATAATCTTCAGCCGGCTCTTTCGTGACCTCAAAGGAGAGTTGGTGGGTATCGAGAATTGATTTTCGGATCATCACCGAGGGATGGCAGAAGGGGCAGCTCAGCAGGTTTTTCCATCGGATCTCAAGATCACTCTCGGGCATTCGTCGCGTTCCGATAATCGATCCTTTTTTGTCGATGATGTGATAAGAGCAACCGATGATCCCATAGTCTGGATTCGCTTCGAGAAATTGAATCTGTTTTTCAAATCGATTCTTTTGCGAAAAATCATCGGCATCCATCCGCGCGATGTAACGGCCTCTTGCCAGCGAGAGCCCTTTGTTCAGGGAGCGAGTGTAGCCGATGTTGGTCTCGTTGATGAAAAGTCGAATCCGTGGATCTTTGAGATAGCGTAGCAGTTGATCGGAGCCATCGGTCGAGGCGTTGTCGATGAGAATGAGCTCAAAATCGGTGAAGGTTTGATTGAGGATACTGGAGATCGATTTCTCCAAAAAAAAGATCGCCTGATAGCTCGGTAAAATAACCGAGAGCGTCGGTGTGGCGTTGGGGAGGGAGGAGGACATCGGCGTGCGTACTTGATTAAGGAAGCTCCCAGTGACAATCCATCGGAACTAAAGCGCGTTGGGAGTGTGGGGCTAAACCGGAGTTGTAGATATCTTTGGATTGAACTTCGATTAAGGCATGATCGACTCCGTCATAGAGGCATTCTATATTCGGAACCGCTAAAGAGGCCCCGATGATATAGTGTCCTGCGGCAAGCATGAGCTTAGAGATGATACAGTCGATCTGGTTGGTTCCTTCATGATAGTTCAGCGTGAACGATTGTTCGGGGGAATTGGAGGCGAGGAGCAGGCGAGTTCCCGAAGGGGTATTAAGATGAAAGTTCACCGCTCCGGCTTTCAAAGGACGGGGGGAGTGAAAAGTGATTCGGAAACGAACGTAATCCCATGTTTGCAGGCTTCTTTTTAATTCCCCTTGTTCATCGAGGAGCTCAATTTTTTGGAGATGAAATTGATCAAGTGGTTTTTCGGGGTAACGGATCAAGGTCGAGGATTGAGTTCCTGTGGGTTGATCAAGAAAAGTTTGAAGGACTTGATCGACGCTCCCATGAGTGATGAGTTTACCGTTTTGAAGGAGGAGGGCGGTGTTACAAAGTTTGCGAACCGACTCAAGATGATGACTGACAAAGAGAACTGTTCGTTTCTCTTTTGAGGTGATCTCCCCGATTTTTCCGAGACACTTTTTTTGAAATTGGGCATCGCCGACGGCGAGGACCTCGTCGACGATCAAAATCTCCGATTCGAGATGGGCTGCGACGGCGAAGGCAAGGCGGACATACATTCCGGAGGAGTACCGTTTGACGGGGGTATCGATAAATTCGGAGATTTCAGAGAAGGCGACGATTTCGTCGAATTTACGACGAATCTCCGCTTTAGACATTCCGAGGATCGCTCCGTTGAGGAAGATATTATCTCGTCCTGAGAGCTCCGGATGAAACCCGGTTCCGACTTCGAGAAGACTGGCGATTCGTCCTTTAATTTTAACAAACCCGGAGGTGGGGGCCGTCACCCGAGAGAGAATCTTGAGAAGGGTCGATTTACCAGCCCCGTTGCGACCGACGATGCCGAGAATTTCCCCCTCTTGAATCGAAAAATGAATCTCTTTGAGGGCCCAGAACTCTTGGGCAGGGGGAGTGGAATCGCGAAAGAGATTCGCCCATCCTTTCGAAAATTCCTCTCGGAATGAACTCCCCCCGATCGAGCCGAGACGGTACGATTTCGAGATATTTTCAACGGCGATGACGGGGGGCATACGATTTTAAATGGTATCCATAAAGGTTTTTTCGATTCGGGAAAAAAGAATCAGACCGACCGTTAGGAGGAGGAGCAGGAGAGTAAAACTAAATCCAAGAGCGAGCAGAGAACAGGGGGTACCGCCAAAAAAAGAGAAGCGAAAGAGCTCAAAAATCGGGGTAAGGGGATTGAGCGAGATCATCCATTGATTTTGCGAGGGAACCGAGCTGAGGGGATAGATGACAGGGGTGAGAAACATGAGGAGCTGAATTCCAAAAGCGATCGCGATACTGAGATCCCGATAGCGGGTGGTGACCGCCGAGACGATGATTCCTCCGGCAAGGGCATACCCTGCAATCATCAGAATGGCGATCGGAGCAGCGAGCAGCGCCAGCGAGGGATGGATCGAGCTCTCTTGAAAGCAAAAATAAATCCAGACCAAAAGAAAAAGAGAGAATTGAATTGAGAAGGCAATAAGCGTTGAGAAGAGCGTTGAGATCGGAATCGAAAGGCGGTGAAAATAAACCTTACTGAGCAGACCGGAGTTTGAGAGAAACGTATTCGAGGTTTTGAGGAGGCAATTAGAAAAGAAACTCCAGAGAATCGTTCCCGAAAGATAAAAAAGAAAAGGGGGGACTCCATCGGTGGAGAACCGGGCGATCTTACCGAAAATAAAGGTAAAGGTCAGGGTGGTGAGGAGCGGTTGAAGAAGATGCCACGCCGGGCCGAGAATCGTCTGCTTGTAGATCGAGACGAAATCGCGCCAGACGAAGAGAGAGATGAGATCCCGGCAATTCCATAATTCCGAAAGCTTCCAATCCCATGAGCCTTGATGGGCTCCGATAATCGTCGTCCATTCGACCGGTTCATCGGGATGAGGAGGAGGGGGAGATTGAGACATCGGTTCTCTTCAATCTAAGAGAAAGCGGAGGTGAAGACAATCAAAGAATCAGATCGATCCCCTGTAAATCAAAGAGGGGGGCGGCAGCAAGGAGATGGCGATCGCTGGAATAGATGGAACTAAAGCCATGCTCTGCGGCGGTGGCGAGATGATGCGCCTCGGCGGCGCGGAGAAAGGTCTCTGGGGGGGCTTGAAGATAAACCGACTCGATGCGTTGGAAGATTTCGGGGGTCGAGGGATAGAGATAAATCAGTCCCCTCTCTTTATCTTGATGAAATTGGTGAAGGACTGTTTTCATCTGTTCGCGTGTCGCCGATTTTTCGCGGACTTTACGATGAAGACTTGATACGAATTCCCCATGGGCATGAATCGAGGTGGCGATCGCTTCGTATTCTTCCAGCTCCTTTTGAATTTTCGAAACCCCAGCCTCGAGGCAATATAACTTCACGATGTAGGAAGTATCAAAGTAGGCGTATTTCATCGGGCATCACGCTCCTCGGAGATGATTTGAGTTGAATCCGTTCCTCCGGAAAGTGCATTCGTTTCGGCTAATTTTTGAAAGTCAGAGGTCAAAATCCGACGGTTTTGAAAGGATTGGAAAGCGCGGTTTTTTTTGGGGGAGAGTTGAAAATGATCTTCCAAAGCCTCAAGAACGACCGTTTTAAGCGAAGTTCCCCTCTCAATGGCCTCGATCTTTACCTTTTTATAAAGAGGCTCCGGAATTTCGATCGTTGTCTTCATTAAGGAATATTTACATCAAAACGGAAATCCGTCAATACGGATAAAAATTTTTCTCACACGAAGCCGCTAAGGACACGAAGTGGGAAATTGCAACGACTCACTGAGGTTATTCCCTTTATTTCCTCCTGCGTCGGAAAACACCTTCGGGGTCTCCTTGTCTGATTCATAAAAAAGGGGGGGAGTTCTGACCCTAAGAGCGTAAGCGATAGATCCCTGTTTTTAAAAAGAGATCGAAAACTCGTTTTCGAGAACTTTTTAAAAATAAGGGGAGGCTCGACAGAGTCGTGGTCAGAACGACGGGGAAGGAGGTATTTAACTTCGTGTCGTTGTGCCTTCGCGTGAGACAATGTTTTTAGGATATTGTTTGTTAACCTAACTTCCTGAAGAATTTCATGTCTTTTCAATGGTTTTACCTATGAAAAACGCGTTTTTTACGAGTCAAAACGTAGTGAGTAACAATTTAAAATAATCTTGAGATTTTTTGAAATCTGCCTACAAATTGGATATATTTTTTG